>JAGNOY010000112.1 GCA_017989935.1 Chitinophagaceae bacterium | reverse complement strand
ATGGTTGGAATATACGCGTGTCATAAGTATATGATGCCATTAATGATACCAGAATCTGCATCTGATCATGGTAAGGATATCGACCAAATGTTTGAAATTACCTTGTATGTAACTGGGTCTGTATTTTTAGCAACTCAGTTTCTATTATTTTGGTTCGCATATAAGTATCAAAGAACAGGTCACAAAATTCCGTATAATTTCGCACACAGCACAAAATTAGAATTAGTTTGGACTACAATTCCATCATTAGCAATGGCTGTTTTAGTGGCAATTGGACTTAAGGCTTGGTTTAACATGACGGATCCCGCACCTAAAGGAGCCATGCAAATTGAAATTGTAGGTAAGCAATTCAATTGGATTTCTCGTTATCCAGGAGCAGACAAAACATTAGGAAAGCGCGCTTATACAAACATCAATGACAAGGACAATATTCTTGGTTTAGATTGGAAAGATGAAGCAAATAAAGATGATATCATTATTCCTAATGGAGAATTGAGATTAGTGAAGGGCAAACCTGTAGAATTAATCATAGGTTCGCGTGATGTAATTCATGATGTTGGATTAAGCCATTTTAGACTTAAAATGGATGCTGTTCCAGGGATTACCTCAAGAATTTGGTTTACTCCAACCATAACAACCACCGAAATGAAGAAAATTTCAGGGAATGAAAATTTTGTTTATGAATTGTCGTGTGATCAAATGTGTGGAAAGGGGCATTATTCGATGAGAGCAGTGATTGTTGTAGAAACACAAGCAGAGCATGATGCTTGGTTAGCTAAGCAACAATCATATTGGGCACAAAATCATCAAGTAGAGGTGCCAGCCACTTCAGCACCTGCAGATTCAGTTAAGAAAATTACAATGAAATAAATTAAGCATAATGAGTAACGAAGCAATATTACATAGCCACACTGAGCATACAAAAGACGATCATGGCCACCACGATCATCACGATCATGCACATCATGAGCATAAGCAGCACTTTTTTACAAAGTATGTATTCAGCCAAGATCATAAAATAATCTCTCGCCAATTTCTAATTACTGGAATTTTTTGGGCCATAGTTGGTGGATTAATGTCTGTATTTTTCAGACTTCAATTAGGTTATCCAGAACAAACTTTTAAAGTACTAAGTGCCTTTTTAGGCGATTGGGCTCCTAACGGGAAAATGGATCCAGAAATGTATTATGGCTTAATAACTATACACGGAACAGTACTTGTTTTCTTTGTACTTACAGCTGGTTTAAGTGGAACTTTTAGTAATTTTCTAATACCACTTCAAATAGGCGCAAGAGATATGGCCTCTCCATTCTTAAACATGTTATCGTATTGGTTTTTTGCAGTAGCAGGCGCTATTATGTTTGCTTCATTGTTTATATCTACTGGTCCTGCCTCAGGAGGATGGACAACCTACCCCCCATTAAGTGCCCTTAAAGAAGCTTCTATGGGTTCTGGCATTGGAATGGACATGTGGTTGGTGAGTATGGCCTTATTTATTGTATCTTCTTTATTAGGTGGTTTGAATTATATAGTAACTATCTTAAACATGAGAACTACAGGCATGAGCATGACTAGAATGCCACTAACCATTTGGGCATTCTTGTTTACAGCTATTCTTGGTGTATTATCTTTCCCAGTGTTGCTTTCGGCTGCTGTATTACTATTATTTGATCGTCATGCTGGTACAAGCTTCTATTTATCTGAAATTTATATTGCAGGCAAGGCATTACCGAATGTGGGTGGCTCTGCGATCTTATATCAACATTTATTTTGGTTCTTAGGTCATCCAGAGGTTTATATCATTATGTTACCTGCGATGGGCATGGCTTCAGAAATTTTGTCTACCCACTCTCGTAAACCGATTTTCGGATACATGGCTATGATCTTATCATTAATTGGCATTACCGTATTAGCTTTCTTAGTTTGGGCACATCATATGTTTGTAACTGGGATGAGTCCTTTCTTAGGAGGAATCTTTGTTCTCTTAACTTTGTTGATTGCCATCCCTTCAGCGGTAAAAGTGTTCAATTGGCTAACTACTATCTTTAGAGGAAATATTCGATTTACAGTACCAATGATGTTTGCCATTGGTTTTGTTTCCCTATTTATTTCTGGTGGTTTAACTGGGTTATTCCTTGGAAACTCTGCCTTAGATATTCATTTACATGATACCTACTTTGTAATTGCCCACTTCCATATTGTAATGGGTATTTCTGCCTTCTTCGGCATGTTTGCTGGTGTATATCATTGGTTCCCAAAAATGTATGGTCGTTTTATGAATAACACGATGGGGTATATTCATTTCTTCATCACTTTTGTCGGAGCTTACGTTATTTTCTGGCCTATGCATTATGAAGGAGTAGCTGGTATGCCTCGTCGTTATTATGATTACAGCAACTGGGAGTCCTTCAAACAATTCGGCGAATTAAATCAAATGATTTCTATTGCAGCGATTATTGTATTTTTTGCTCAATTGCTTTTTGTTTTCAATTACTTCGTTAGTATTTGGAAGGGTAAAAAAGTAGCAGATCCAAATCCTTGGCAAGCAAATTCATTAGAGTGGACAACTCCAATATTACCAGGACATGGTAACTGGGATGGACCAATTCCTACAGTTCATCGTTGGGCTTATGATTATAAGGATAATGGAGAAGGTGGAGATTATATTCCACAAAACGTACCTCTTAGAGAAGGAGAAGAATCTCATTAAGGAAGATTTCTTTTGCCCGGATTCGATAATTAGCTAAAGTTCAGATTTATGTTGATAGTACAGAAGTTGAAAGATTATCAACAATTAATGAAGCTCAACTTAAGTATGCTGGTTGTGTTTTCTTGTCTTGCTGGTTATATAATTGTACCGGATTTGAAGATTGATTTTCTAAAACTTATTTGGCTTTTTATTGGTGGAACTTTAGTAACAGCAGCAGCGAATGCTAGCAATGAAATATTAGAACAACACACGGATGCATTAATGCGACGTACAAAAACTAGGCCTTTACCTGCTGCTCGTATGCATAAGTCTGAGGCTATATTATTTAGTACGATATGCCTTGTTATTGGTTTACTCATCTTGTATCTACAATTCAATGCATTAAGTGCCATAATAAGCCTTATCTCTTATGCGCTTTACGTATTTGTATATACACCACTTAAAAAGGTGTCCCCGGTTTCTGTATTCATTGGTGCAATACCTGGTTCTTTACCATGTTTAATAGGATGGGTCGCAGGTACTAACCATATAGGTAGTTTAGCAGCGTGGACTTTATTTATTATCCAGTTTTTTTGGCAGTTTCCTCATTTTTGGTCAATTGCCTGGATAGGCCATGAAGATTACGAAAAAGCGGGCATGAAAATGTTGCCTAGAGTTGAAAAAGCAGGCTATTTCACTGCCTTTCAATGTGTATTATACAGTGCTGTTCTAATTCCATTAAGTGTATTACCTATGGTAAGTTTAGAAGGAAGTTTAATTTCAGCCATCCCTATGTGCATCGCGGCAAGTTGGTTTTTATATAATTCTATGAATTTTCTCAAGGATAATTCTGACAGTAAAGCGCGTAAGGTCATGTTCGCCTCATTTATTTATTTGCCAGTTGTACTTATTGCTTTAGTAGCTGATAAGTACTTTTGATAGCAATTATCATAAGTTCTACCCATTCAATTCATGTTTGCAAAGTGCTTTGTTGTATTTTTGCGAGCCATAAAACAAAATATAATATTTCATGAAGTATAAGCAAATAAAGAACCTCGTTCAATGGACGTTTGCAGTGCTTTTTATTCAAGTTCTTATGTCATCCTGTGCTCAAAATTTTTCAATTAAAGGGAAAATTGAAAATATGCCAGAACAAGCGTTTAAACTTGAGGAACTTGCTATTGATCAGAATATACTTATTGACAGTGGTAAAACGAAGTCAGATGGGTCTTTTGAACTTAGTCACAACGCGAAAGAAGAAGGGCTTTATCGTATTAAATTTGAACAAGGAAAATATATTTTATTTGCCTTGAAAAATGGGGATAAGGCACAAATTGAAGGCAATTGGAATAAGCTTGAAGATTATAAAATTGCTGGTTCAGATGGAAGTTATGCCTTAAAAGGATTTTTGATCAACCTAAGAGAAAATATTCGTGATATCAAAACCATGCAAATGATCATGGATACCCTTCAAGCTACTCCTAAAAACGATTCCTTAAAGAAAATGGCAGAAGGTGATTTGCGACAAATCAATTCAAAATTTATCGCTTATGTTAAAAAGTTTTCAGACACCGTCAAAAGTCCTACTTGTGCCTTATTCGCGGCAAACATGATTAACCCTGCCATGGAGGGGCCCTATCTAACTCAATTTTATCAACAATTGCCAAGCCGATTTCCTAACTCAAATGCAGTTAAATCATTTGCTGAAAGATTTTTAAACAAATCACCTGATAATGAAGAACCTGCAGCTCCTGAACAAAGTGGAGATATTGCGCCAGATTTTTCTGCCAACACGCCTGATGGGAAGGCAGTCAGCTTAAGTAGCTTTAAAGGGAAATATGTACTAGTTGACTTTTGGGCTAGCTGGTGCGGTCCTTGTAGACAAGAAAATCCGAATGTTGTTGCTGCTTACAACCAATTTAAAGATAAGAATTTTACAGTGTTAGGCGTTTCATTAGATACGAGTCATGAAAAGTGGGAAGAAGCCATTCAAAAGGATGGATTGAGTTGGACTCAAATCAGTGAATTAAAAGGATGGGGCTGTTCTATTGCTAGAAATTATAAAGTAGAATCTATCCCACAAAATTTCTTAGTAGATCCTCAAGGGAATATCATTGGAAAAAATTTAAGAGGAGCCTCTTTAATTAGCAAACTAAAAGAAGTTCTACAATAATCGCCTATGTATAATCTAGTAAAGAAAATTCTGTTTCAATACGAGCCAGAATCTGTTCATTACAAAGTAATGCAATGGCTTACGAAGGCCTATAATTCTGGTGTAGGACGCAAATACCTCGAAAGTAATTATTGCATCAATCATCCATCTTTAGAAAGGAAAGTATTTGGACTTACATTTAAAAATCCAGTTGGACTTGCAGCAGGTTTTGATAAAGATGCGATGTTCATTGATGAATTATCATGCTTAGGATTTGGTTTTATTGAAATTGGCACCTTAACGCCAAAACCTCAAGATGGCAATGAGAAACCAAGATTATTTCGATTTCCTATTGATCAAGCAATTATCAATAGAATGGGTTTTAATAATCAAGGTGTAGATGAAGCAGCCTTGCGTTTAAAGAATAGAAAAACTAATTTGATAATCGGTGGAAATATTGGAAAGAATAAATCAACTCCCAATGAAAATGCCATAGATGATTATGCCTACTGCTTTAAAAAACTGTTTGAGGTGGTTGATTATTTTGTGGTTAATGTGAGCAGCCCGAACACACCTAATTTAAGAGAGCTACAGGAAAAAGAGCCGTTGAGAAAATTGTTGATGCAGTTGCAAAATCTTAATTTAAGTTATCCTAAACCTAAGCCTATTCTTTTAAAGATTGCACCAGATTTGACAGATTCTCAACTCGATGATGTCATTGAAATTGTACAAACCACTCAACTAAGTGGTATCGTGGCTACGAATACTACCTTGGACAGACAAGGTATGAAAACTGATAAGAAGAAAATTGAAAATACCGGATTAGGTGGTGTCAGTGGAAAGCCGCTGAAACAACGAAGCACAGAAATAATACGCTATATAGCGCAAAAGACAAATCATACTTTACCTATCATTGCTGTAGGCGGCATTTTTAAACCCGAAGATGCGCAAGAAAAAATAGATGCAGGCGCAACTTTAGTGCAAGTATATACAGGCTTTATCTATGAAGGTCCTGCCATCGCCAAGAAAATTTGTAAATCCTTTATCAAAGTATCATCATGATAGAAAATATAACTTCTGAGACCTTAATTAGTTTGTTGACACTTTCTTTGCTAGAGGTTGTTTTAGGAATAGATAATATTGTATTCATTTCTATCTTGTCAGGAAAGTTGCCAGAAAATAGACAAAAGCAAGCAAGGCGTTATGGATTGTTTATTGGGATGATAGTTCGTATTGGATTATTAGCCGCTATTTCAATTATCTTGAAATTAGATAAGCCTTTATTTCAAATTTTCAACATCGGAATTTCCGGAAAAGATTTGATACTTGCAGGAGGAGGATTGTTTTTGATATACCAAAGCACCAAAGAAATTCATCACAAATTAGAAGGCGAAAGTGGTGATGAATCTCGTTCTCTTAAACAGAAAAAAATCATGTCTTTTAGCGCTGTCATGGTGCAAATGTTTATTTTAAATATTGTGTTTTCGATTGATTCAGTCATTACAGCAGTAGGTATGGCTAAAGAAGTTTGGGTGATGATGGCAGCTGTGATAGTATCTGTAATCATTATGTTGTTTGCCGCTGAGCCCATTAGTAATTTCGTGCATAAACATCCAACAATCAAAATTCTAGCTTTAAGTTTTTTATTGCTCATCGGTGTTTCTTTAATTGCCGAAGGTGCGCATTATCATATTCCTAAAGGAACTATTTATTTTGCCATGGCTTTTTCTTTTGCTGTAGATATCGTGCAATTGCGTTTAAATAAAAGCGCTCAACCACCCGTAAATTTACACGAGCGTTACTCTGATAAAGATGAAAAGGCAGACATGGATGTCTTGTAGTTGAAGTAAGAAGTTTTATTTTTTTAGGGCGTGTCTTGTTGGGTAGACAAATTAAGTGAAAACCGAAAGTAACATGACTACCCAACAAGAGCGTGTTCTCCGCTTCAATC
>JAGNOY010000111.1 GCA_017989935.1 Chitinophagaceae bacterium | reverse complement strand
CTGTAGCACCGAGTGGCAGCACACGCATTTCGCCATCGGGTGTATACACATAAATTTCGTCGCCAAGAATATCTTTTTTCAAATCTTGGATAAAGTCCATAGCATTGCTATCAGGATTTTGGAGCAATTCGCGAATATGTTTTAGCCAATCGTCGAGTTTAGATTCTTGCGCAGAATTCCCTTCTTTGTATTTCCAATGAGCAGCCAAGCCTTTTTCAGCAATTTCATTCATACGATCTGTGCGAATTTGCACTTCAACCCATCTTCCGCCTGGCCCCATCACCGTAGTATGTAAAGCTTCATATCCATTGCTTTTGGGGGCACTTACCCAATCGCGCAATCGTTCTACACTATGCTGATAATAATTGGTGATGATAGAAAACACCTTCCAACAATCTTCTTTTTCGTTGCTTGTTTTTAAAATGATGCGGATGGCAAACAAATCATACACCTCTTCAAAGGCAACATGTTTTGTTTTCATTTTATGCCAAATCGAATGGATAGATTTTGGACGACCCACGATTTCAAACTCAAACTGATTTCTTTCTAACTCTTCTTTGATGGGTTTGATGAACTCGTTGATATATCGTGTTCTTTCACGTTTGGAGTCTTTTAATTTTTGATTAATTTCTTCAAACACATCAGTCTCTGTATACTTCATACACAGATCTTCTAATTCTGATTTGATTTCGTAGAGTCCAAGTCTAGTAGCTAAAGGAGCATACAGAAAAGTCGTTTCTGAAGCTATTTTCAATTGCTTATCCCTGCTCATGCTGTCCATGGTGCGCATGTTGTGCAAACGATCTGCAATTTTTATTAATATGACCCGAGGATCATCGGCAAGGGTAAGAAGAATTTTTTTAAAATTTTCGGCTTGCTGTGTGGTGTTTTTTGTTTCCACCACATTGGATATTTTGGTAAGACCTTCTACAATTTTCGAGCAAGAAGTGCCGAACTCCATTTCAATTTCATCTAACGTCACTTCGGTATCTTCGACGGTATCATGCAAGAGGGCACAAATAACGGAGGTCACACCTAAGCCAATTTCTTCGACTACAATTTTAGCTACGGCTAAGGGATGAAAAATATAAGGCTCGCCAGACTTACGTCGCATATGCTGATGCGCATCGGCTGCAATTTCAAAGGCACGGCGCACAAGTCGCTTATCGCCTTTTTTTAATCTATGTTTTAAGGCTCTTAGCAAAGAACGATATTCCCTCAGAATCATCTTCTTTTCTAATTCTTCGGCGGTAGGGATATTTTTTTCTATTTCAAGCATAACATAAGAGGCGAGGGGTAAAGTTACAGAATCAACCTGAAACCTTAAGCATTCAACTTCATAAACCTTTTATGAAAAGGGCGAAATCAAACAGCATTTCTTAAACTCTACTTAGGGTCTGCTGATTATCTCATAGGCGCTTCAAGTGCAAGGAAGTGGCAATGGGATAGTACTGATGTACATCCCTTTGACACTGACGAAGTAATTGAAGATGCCTATGAGAAGTTGAAATTTTACATGTTGATGCAAAAATATTCGGCACACAAATCTAATAAACTTGCATAAAGATGTCATGCAAGTAAGTTAAGAGTAAGATTCATCCTTGTTTTCAACGTTAATCAGCAGACCCTACTTATCTTTAGGCCGATGAAATTATTTTTAGTCCCCACCCCCATAGGCAATTTAGAAGATATTACACTCAGGGCCATTCGTATTCTTAAAGAAGCAGATTTGATTTTAGCCGAAGACACGCGTACCTCTGGAGTATTGCTCAAGCATTATGATATTCAAACCCCTATGAAATCATATCATCAACATAATGAGCATGGTATGTTAACTTATTTTGTGGAAGAAATGCAAAGTGGTAAAACAATTGCCTTGATTACAGATGCCGGTACACCTGCTATTTCTGATCCAGGTTTTTTATTGGTAAGGGCTTGTCTGCAACATAAAATTCCAGTAGAATGTTTGCCCGGTGCAACGGCCTTTGTACCTGCTTTGGTAGATAGTGGATTTCCCATCAATCGTTTTGTATTTGAAGGATTTTTGCCGCCTAAGAAAGGCAGAATGACCATGCTAAACAAATTGAAAGAAGAAGAAAGAAGTATCGTTTTTTATGAAAGTCCTCATCGCTTGGTGAAAACTTTAAAAGAATTGCAAACTTATTTTGGGGAGACAAGACAAGTTTGTGTGTGTCGCGAGCTATCTAAAAAATTTGAAGAACATCAGATTGGCACTTTAATGGAAGTGGCCAATTATTATGAAGCCAAGCCACCTAAAGGGGAAATAGTCGTGGTGCTTCAAGGTAATGAAAGCAAGCCAGCAAAAAAATTGGCGAATGAAATCGAGGATTAATTTTTGGGCGTTCGGGCGCGCTATGGCTGCAATCTCTTGGCCAAAGCCCCAAGAGGATTTTCGCGACTATCGCTAACGCAGCACGCAGAAAAGTTGAGCAGGCGTTGCTTGAATCTGTATTACGATGAATATTGAAATGTGAAGAAGAGAGAAAAGGTAAGGAACATGAATTCCTAGTTCTTCAATGATTATTCAAAACGCCTTTTCATTAATTAGAAGAAGAATTGGTATTTTTGGATATGGGCTTGAAATTACAAAATTCGAAAAGATGGACAAGCTTTCTAAATATTTTGCTTGTTGCTTGGTTCTGTTTGTCAAATCCAATTGAAGCAATTGGAAACTTGAGAATTTTTAAAAAAGCATTAAACAATAATCTCGAAAAAGCTATTAAACTTAATGGATATGGCAAACAAGATATTCATGATATAATTGTAATACAAATAGATTATTCAAACAGGAAACAATTTGAAGTTAAAGTAAGTACAACGTTTAATGAACCAAATTACGTTAATATTAAATATTTCAATTTTCTTTACGAATATAAAGGAGTAAAGTATTTAGTACAATCTAATAAAAAGTTTAGTAAGTTGTTTACTGATATTGATGATAAATTTTTGACTGAATTTAAGTCGAAAGTATTTAATAACCCTAATGAAATTCGGGCATTTCATCCATTTAGTTTTTTTTATCAAAGAAAATGCCGATGCTATTTTCAAAGTTTTTAATGGCAAGTAAAATATATTTTTCAATCTCGCTTTGAAGAACAAGCAAAGAGAAAGAAAACTATTCAAAAGAATATATTTTTTATAAAGTGAACTTTGGACACTATAACTATATTAGATTACTTTTCTTTCTCAAGACTCAAACGATACCAATTTCTTAATCCTACAAACGCCAAACACAAAAAAATCGCATACTCCCAAGCAGTAAATAAAATATGCTTCATGGTATACACATAAATACAAAGTATATTGACAAGAATCCACAATATCCAACTCTCTAATTGACGTTTGGCCATCATCGTCATGGCAAAAATACTCATCACGGCAATGGCGCTATCTAGCCAAGGATAGGCAGCAGGTTCGGTAAACAATGAAGGCAGCATCCAATGTATATTTTTCATCAATAGGCCCATGGCCGCACTTAAGGTAATAATACTTACACTCGACATTATTCTTTGTTTATGACTAAGTACATGTATCGGTTGATCTTCTCGCATTTCATTTCGCCAAGTATACCATCCATAGATCGTCATGCCTAAATAATAAAATTGCAAAAACATATCTGAGTACAATTGTACCTGATAAAACAAAGCCACAAAAAATAGAATATTGATGATACCTGTATACCATGTAAGCATATGTTGTTTAGCTGCAAACCACACCGAAAGCAATCCAAATAAAGTACCTAAAAATTCGGCATAGCTTAATTTGTAACCCTTGAGTACAATAAAAATATGATCGATATCAAAAATGTTCCACACAGGTTAAGTGATGTTTAAGTTATTGGGCGTGTCTTCTTCCCTCAAATAAATTCGGGCACTAAATGTACAACTTAGTTCGGGAAGAAGACCAGGCTCTTCGCTACAATCCATGCCTCGTTTTGAGGAACGAGGCATGGGATTTTCGCTACGATCCTTCACGCGTTTGAAGCATCTAAAATTTTCTGTAAACTCTATTGCGGCAGCGATAGAAATGAAAGCGTGTTAGTTAAGGAATGATGACCTTTTCATATTCTTTTTGTTCTTCAGCGGACGCTTGCACCATGAAAACCATGATAGGGTTTTCTGTGGACTGTATTGCGGCAACGATAGAACGGAAAGCCCGCATCCCGTCTCGTTCTTAAAAACGAGACGGGAGAGGACTTGGAGAGATAGCGTGTGTGCCGCCCAAATGAATTTTACTTTTAGCGTAATTGCTTAAGCTACAATCTCGACCAATTCAACTTCAAAAGTGAGGTCTTTGCCTGCTAAAGGATGATTGCCATCAAGTACCACAGTGTTTTCTTTCAATTCGATAATCACTACAGGCAATCCGTTGCCTTCTTGATCCATCATATGAAGTTGCATGCCTACTTCTGGTGTACCTAAATCTTCGGGGATTTGGCTTTTATCAAATTCAAATACCATTTGCTCATTCATTGGGCCATAGCCTTCCATGAAAGGGATGAGAATAGTTTTGGTTTCACCTGCCGACATCCCTAAAACGCCATGATCGAAACCATGAATGACCATGCCTTCACCCACTTTAAATTCAAGTGGCGGTCTGCCTTCTGAACTATCGAAAAGAGAACCATCTTCGGTAAGTGTTCCTTTGTAGTGTACTTTAATTGTATCACCATGTTTTGCTTGTGCCATAATGCTTGAATTAGATTTCGGCAAAAGTATTATTTTCCCTTAAATAAAAAAATCCCAATTCTTTATCAAGCATTTTCTTCTAAGGACATATAATGATGCTGAATTCTATCAAAAATTTCTTCAATCTGTTCGAGTTCCTTCGCATGTACAAGTTCGAGTCTAAAATCTTTGATATGAGATAAGCCTTTTAAATAGTTACTATAGTGAGGCCTCATTTCTAAAATACCTAATACGGGGCCTTTCCATTCGAGCGAACGAAGTAAATGTTTACGACAAACTTTGATTCTTTCTTCAATATTTGGTTTGGGTAAATGCTGTCCTGTTTGAAAATAATGTTTAATCTCATTAAAAATCCAAGGATATCCAATGGTTGCTCTGCCTATCATCATGCCATCTAACCCATATCTATTTTTATATTCGAGTGCTTTTTCTGGGCTATCGATATCTCCATTTCCAAAAATGGGAATATGAATACGCGGATTATTTTTGATTTTTGCAATTAAGGACCAATCTGCTTCACCTTTATACATTTGGGCTCGAGTTCTGCCATGCACTGTTAAAGCTTGTATGCCTACATCTTGTAATCTTTCTGCTACTTCTTCTACATTTTTGCTATCGTTATCCCAACCCAATCTGGTTTTTACTGTAACCGGAATATTCACAGATTTTACAACCGCTTTGGTTAGAGAAACCATTTTAGGCATATCTTTTAAAATGCCTGCACCAGCACCTTTGCATACCACTTTTTTTACAGGGCAACCAAAATTAATATCGCATAAATCTGGACCTGTAGTTTCTACAATTTTAGCAGACAAGCACATGGCCTCTTCATCGCCGCCGAAAATCTGAATACCTATGGGCCTTTCATAGTCGAAAATATCAAGCTTTTGCCGACTTTTCATGGCATCGCGAATTAAACCTTCGCTACTGATAAATTCGGTATACATCAAATCGGCACCATGATCTTTACAAACAGCCCTAAAGGGAGGGTCGCTTACATCTTCCATGGGTGCAAGTAATAAAGGATAATCTGGAAGCTCAATATTGCCAATTCGAACCATGTTGCAAATGTACAATTGACTTTTGCGTGGTGCGAATAATTTTTGCATCGAAGTGATAATCGATTAGATCTGATATGACCATTTCGTTAATCAAGTGTTTTTTGTGGGTTTTTCTATCAAAAAAAAACTTAAAAAATTCATTTATAACTAACATTCAGCGATTTATACTATTTGCATTATATATATATTTATTTATTAGATTAACTAAAAAATCAAACCCAAATTGAATTACCAATGAATTTGCCCTCAACTTTGTAAAAATTTTTAATCAAAAACAAACAAAAATGAATACACTACTACAACAACTTGACAAATTAATTTCCTCTGATCAAATTAAAACAGTAGCACAATCCTTAGGAGAAAACGAAGGCGGGATAAGTAAAGCCCTTAGTGGTATTTTACCTACCTTATTACAAGGTGTGTTACAAAGTCCTACTTCTAGTCATGGTGTACTTAGTGATTTACTTGGTCAGGCTTCGAATCAGCAAACTCATATTGAAGACCTTGTTGGAGGCAGTGCTTCTTCTGGAGCTTCAACAGCCATGAATATTGGGACGGGTCTTTTGAAAAGTTTATTTGGAGATAAGGTAAATGGATTAGCGAATTTGGTATCAAATTTTGCTGGAACACAAGCAAATTCTTCAAGTACCTTGTTAGGACTTGGAGGTTCGTTATTAGCCTCTTTTCTTGGGAAGAAAATGAGTACAGACGGATTGAATTTTAGTGGTATGTTGAATTGGCTTGGTGGTCATAAGACCGAAATTCAACAAATGGTTCCTGCTGGTTTTTCTTCATTTCTTGGCCAATCAGAAGTAAAGAATAAGCCAGTTGCCGCAGCTGCTATGGAAACTGCCTCTGAAAAAGGTAATGGCATGAAATGGTTACTGCCACTAGTCTTGCTAGGTTTACTTGGCGTAGGTTTCTATTATTGGTATAAGGCATCAAATAGCTCGAATCATGCTGAACAAATTGTGGTCAATGACACCACAAAAATTGTTGGTGAAGAAGAAGCAAACACAAACAATAC
>JAGNOY010000110.1 GCA_017989935.1 Chitinophagaceae bacterium | reverse complement strand
GTGCGAGTTTGGATAAAAGTGGCGTAGATGAAATTATTTTTATGCCAAGAATCTTCAGCCTAGACTTTTTGCTCAACTTTTGCGTCATGGCAAAAGTGGAAAAACAATCGGGTAACTTTGCGGATAATCATATGAACTACAAATTAAACTCAAAGTTTCTATAAAAAAATAGGCGCATAAAGCGCCCATTCTTTTCAATGCTAACCAAGAAGTTCTATTCCTTTACGAACTTCAATTTCTGTACCTTTTCTCCTGAAGCAACTTCAACAAAATAAATACCTTGTGTATAAGATGAAGTTGGGATTTGAATCAACGCAGCATGTTCAGACTTACCTCTATAAACTACTTGCCCCATGGCATTGCGAATTTGAATATCGAATTCTAGCAAACCTGCATTACTAATATTTAATAAATCCTTGACAGGGTTTGGATATACATTCAACATATTTTTACCATCTAAATTTATCACAGATTCAGGCCCTATAATAATCGTTTTGGTAATCGAATCGTCATTGCAGCTATTTCCAGTAATTTTTAAAGTAACCTGATAAACACCTGGTCCAGAAAATGTATACACAGGACTCTGATTCGTACTACCATTGCCATCACCAAATGCCCAAGTCCAACTTGAAGCTCCAATGGAACTATCAGCAAAAGTAAAAGTGTTTCCAGCACTTGTCCAACCAAAATTAGCAGTTGAAGGAGGTGTTACTACAATGGTGATTGAATCACTTGCACTGCAGCCTGCTGCGTTGGTTACTGTTACTGAATAGGTTGTGGTTACAGAAGCTACAATAGTGTCTCTTCTTGTGGTTACTCCATCACTCCATAAATAAATATTTCCATTAGCCGGCCCACCATTTACAGAATTTAAAATAACCGTGGCTCCAGCACAAACAGTATCACTTGGATTTGCTGTAATGTTCACTGCAGGAGCATTAGCTAATTGCACATTCACTGTAGCCGATCCCATGCAACCATTGATATCAGTTCCAGTAACTGTATATTGTGTATTCGCCGTTGGCAAGGAAATCACCGTATCTCCTGATGACATATTTAAACCAGTGATTGGTAACCAAGAATAACTATCCGCACCTGTAGCAATTAATTCTACACCACTTCCTCCAGCACAAATGGCTGCACTTGGTGGTGTTACCGAAATAGTCGGTAAAGGCATGGTGCTTACAACTTGTGTAAATACAGGGGTTGTATCACTTAAACCTGAATAAGAACAATTAACTATACACTGATAATAGGTAGTTGCAGTAATCACTCCAGTTGTTGCTGTAGTAGTATTGCCTCCGAAATTAACCCAAGGACCGCTCATACTTGCAGCACTTTGCCAAGTATATGTCAGTCCCAATAAATTGCCAAGTCCCGTACCTAAGGACAAATTTGCAGAACCAGTTCCTCCACATATAGTTGGCATAGAAGAAGTCATATTCCCAATTGAAGGTTGCCCAGTGCATAAAGCCGGAAATTCGTCAAAAGTTATATCATCAATAAACATCTGTGCCCCTTGTCCAACCGTAGGCGTTTCACTTGTTCCTTCAAAAATAAAATGTGTAGTAGTATTCCCTGTAAAAGTAGTTGGGATTGCAAATATAAAATTATACCAACCATTCGTAGCTTGAGTATCAGGCACTGCAATGCTTCTATTTCTAGCAATGGTCCCTAATTTTATGGCTGTTCCATCAAGGGTGTCTGTAGAATTTACCCAAATTGTGATACTATCAGCATTGGTATTTAAATCATCACGATACATCCAAAAATCTAAGTTGGCGGCACTTGTTCCACGATTGGTATAATCTATTGACTTAGAAACCAGAATCTGTTTTGTTCCAGCTGCTGCAGTTCTGCTACTAAATCTAGCCAATCCTGCACCACTATGCGTAGTTGCTGTCGGAAATGTACCATTGGTTCGTCTCACCCAAACATTTTGTGCGCCTAAATCAGGTTTAATACTCCAGCCGCTTGGTGCGAAGGCAGTTCCATCAAAACTTTCTGTACTCAAAATTGATTGAGCATTTACAAAAGTTGAAGCAAAGATCAAGTTTAAAGTAATAAAAATTGAAGTGAAAATTATTTTCATATTTAAAAATTTTCACGAAAGTAGCTACTTAAATTCTATTTTGATGTTCCATCTACTAAAGATAGATAAGATAGTTGTTTTAAAAGACTAAAACAAAATTTTCAAAAAAGAACCTCGTTTTGAAGATTGAAATTACATTTGTTTAGAATTTAATTTTTGGGTTTGAAAAAATTTTTTCAAAATAGAGATAAGGTTGTTTTATTGCTTCTCATTTTAGGATCAATCAATGCATTTATTTTATTTATGATGACTTATATGGTAATTCCTTGTCTAGAAGATTTTGGGAAAGGGCTACCAATTATTGATATTCGTTTTACTGGTTATACTTATCCAGAAATGTTGGTTTATTTAAGGGCATTAGGCGAACCTGGTATTGACATGTATCTTCATCAGTTGATGCCATTAGATTTGATCTTTCCGTTGAGCTATGCTGCATTTTTAGCTGTATTACTTCATGCCTTGCATTACTTTAGTTTTTTTAGAAACACCATAAGTAAAGCTTTATGGCAAGCTCCATTTTATGTAGCTGGATTTGACTATCTTGAGAATCTTTGTGTTTGGGGTATGCTTATTCAATACCCCCACTTGAACGCCGACCTAGTGGCAGTATCTTCATTTATAACATTATTCAAATGGTTCTTAATGTTAATAACTCTTACAGCAGTTACATACAATTTTTATTTGTTAGTACTAGGCTTACTTCTTAAAAAAAGATACAACATTAAATAATACTTGTTTATTCCTGCTTAATTTAAATTACTTGAAAAAAATTCACCCAATTAAATTATTTTAGTCGGATGAAAAAAATACTAGGTGTCTTTATTTGGCTTCTATTAACAGAATTTGCCTATGCCAGTGAAGACATCTCTTGGATTCGATATCCCAACATAAGTCCAGATGGAACTAAGATTGCTTTCGGATATAAAGGAGATATTTATGTGATGTCGTCTAAAGGGGGCATTGCAGCACCTTTAACCATTCATGAATCACATGATATGATGCCTGTGTGGAGCAAAGATGGTAAAAACATAGCCTTTGCTAGCGACCGTTTTGGCAATTTCGATGTATTTATTATTTCTGCAGAAGGTGGTAATCCAAAGAGGCTCACTTTTCATAGTGCGAATGATTATCCGCAAGATTTTAGTCCAGACAATCAACAAGTGCTTTTTACAAGTGCAAGAAATATTCAATCAACTAATTGTAGGTTTTATAGCCCACGATTATTTAATAATTTATATAAGGTAAATATTCAAGGTGGGCGCCCTATATTAGTAAGCGGTGCAGGAATGAATTTGGCTCATTATAATTTCCAAGGAAACAAAGTGGTATTTCAAGACAGAAAAGGCTATGAAGACCTTTTAAGAAAACATCATACTAGCAGTGTGACTAGAGATATTTGGATAGTAGATTTAATTTCTCAGCAATATAAAAAAGTTAGTCAGTTTGAAGGTGAAGATCTCGAACCTGTCTTTGGCTCGGATGGAGAAAGCATCTATTTTCTGAGTGAAAAAAGTGGCACATTAAATATTTGGAAATCCGTAAATAATGAATTAACTCAGATTACACAATTCAACACACATCCAATAAGACACTTAAGTATTAGTAAGTCAAATACACTTTGTTTTACTTTTAATGGAAATATTTTTATTCAAGAAGAACATAAAGAACCTCTACAACTAAATGTTCAAATTCATAATGATGGCAGAAAAAGTCCTGAAAAAATATTATCAGTTACTAATCAAATCACACAATTTGCAGTTTCACCAAATGGTAAAGAAATTGCCTTTATTAATAGAGGTGAAGTATTTGTTACTTCGGTAGAAGGAACCCAAACAAAACGCATCACGAATACGCCTGAGCAAGAGCGCTCTGTTGAATGGGCCCCGGATGGTCGAAGTTTGATTTACGCTAGTGAAAGAGGTACAAGTTGGGATATTTACAGTAGTACAATAATCAGAAAAGCAGAACCCTATTTTTATGCTTCAACCATCTTAAAAGAAGAAGCCATCATCGCAAGTAACGAAGAAGAATTTCAACCCCACTACTCTCCAGATGGAAAAGAGATTGCCTATGTAGCTGAAAGAAATGCATTAAAGGTGTTTAATCTTCAATCAAAGGAAAGTCGAACCTTGCTTCCTCATGGTCGAAATTATAGCTATTCTGACGGTGATTGGGATTTTTCATGGAGTCCAGATGGCAAATATATTTTAAGCGATGATGCTGAAGGGAGTTGGTATTCCGGCAACGTAGCGCTCATTCATCAATCAGGAAGACAAGCTATTATTCATCCTCATCCTAGTGGATATGGGCAATCGAATGTAAAGTGGGCCTTGAAAGGCAAAGCAATGAGTTGGACAAATGCTAAAGAAGGACGTAAAAGCATGGCATATCAAGGTAGCAGAGAAGTAGATATTTATATAGGATTTTTTAATCAAGAAGCTTATGAACAATATATTTTAAATAAAGATGAATATGCCTTGATTAAAGAAAAACTTGATAAAGAAAAGAAAGATGATGAAGACAAAAATAAAAAAAGTATACGGACAAATTTAGCAGGATCTAAAAGCAAGGTTTCTTCAAAGAAAGATGCTGATACTGACACCTTGTTGCTCAATCATTTTAAAAATAGAATTAAGCGTTTAACAATAAATAGTAGCAGTATTAGTGACTACGCCCTTACCTCTGATGGCAATAAAGTATATTACTTGTCTTCATTTGAAAAAGGATTTGACTTATGGGTTACTGAACCTCGCACAAGAGATACAAAAATTTTAGCCAAACTTGGTGCAGGCGGAGGTCAAATGCAATTAAGCCAAGATGGTAAAACAATATTCGTAATTAAAGATGGGACTTTAGCCAAAATTGATGAAAATGGAAAAGTTGAAAATATCAATATTAGTGGCGAAATGACTTTAAATTCAACCCAAGAAAGAAAGTATATTCTCGATCATGCATACAGACAAGTGATAAAGAAATTTTATGATCCGAAATTACATGGAGTAGATTGGAAGATGATGTATGATAATTATGCTTCCTTACTGCCTAATATTAGCAATAATTATGATTTTCAAGAATTGCTTAGTGAGTTTTTAGGCGAACTAAATGCCTCTCATACAGGAGGAAGATATTCCCCATCATTTTCAAATGGAGACAATACAGCTACTTTAGGCTTATTATTTGACGAAACCTATTCAGGCATTGGCCTTAAAGTTACTGAAGTAATTCGAGGGGGACCATTAAATAAAGCTGGAAGTAAAATTCAAGCAGGAGATCTCATTAAAAAAATCGATGGTCAAACTATCACAGATAGCACAGATTGGAATGCTCTATTAAATCGAAAGTCAGGCAAAAACACCTTAATTACTTTCAGCAACTCAACTTCCTCAAAAGAAGATGAAGTTGTGGTTAAACCCATATCATTAAGTGAAGAAAATAGCCTGATGTACAAAAGATGGTTAGCCAACATGAATGAAATGACTCAAAAATTAAGTAATGGCAAAGTTGGCTATGTGCACGTCAGTGGCATGAATGACGGTAGTTATCGTGAAGTACTTGATGAAGTACTTGGTCAACACTACGATAAAAAGGCCTTGATAGTAGATACAAGATTTAACGGCGGAGGATGGCTACATGACGATTTAAAAACTTTTTTAAGTGGCGATAGATATTTAGATTTTTCTCCTCAAGGTCATTTACTCAAAGATGGCGAACCAATGGGAAGATGGACAAAACCAAGTTGTGTTTTGATGAGCGAAGGAAATTATAGCGATGCTTTTATTTTCCCTTATGTATACAAACAAGCGCACATAGGAAAATGTATAGGTATGCCAGTACCTGGCACTGGTACAGCTGTTTGGTGGGAAACCCAAATTGATCCGACTATGGTATTTGGTATTCCTATGATTGCTACTATAGGTAAAGAAAAAAGACCCACAGAAAATTTTCAACTCGAACCAGATGTACTTATTCCTTTGCGCTATGAAGATTTTTTACAAGGCAAAGACACTCAACTAGAATCAGCTGTCAAAGAAATGCTAAAACAAATAAAATAGATCAAATGAAAACAATAAAAATCGAAATCAAATGGGCGCTCATTTTTTTACTCATGACCCTTGCATGGATGTTTCTTGAGAAATTAGTCGGACTCCATAGTATCCATATTGATAAACATCCCTTTTATACCATGTTTTATATGGTTCCCGCGATATTAGTTTATGTATTGGCTTTAAAAGATAAAAAGGAAAATTTTTATAATGGTCAGATGAATTATTTACAAGCTTTTATTAGCGGTTTAATTTTAACAGGTATCATCACTTTACTTACACCACTTTCGCAATATATAGTCTCTACTTGGATTACACCATCTTACTTTCAACATGCAATTGCTTATGCCATCAAGAATACTCAAATGGATGCTGCAACTGCAGAAGAATATTTTAGTCTGAAAAATTATATTATACAAGGTGTGATGGGTGCGCCTATTATGGGAACCATTACCACGGCCATAGTAGCTTTCTTTTTGAGAGCCAAATAAAATTATATTAAAAAAAATTAGGGGCCTTACCCAAATTCAACAATCGAAAAACCATTCAACTATTCAGGCGAATTAGATTTAATTGTTTATTTTATTGTTACTAGCTAAAAATAGTTAAAGAAACATTTACTCAAAGTTCAAACTCACATAGCCCAAGATATAGAATAAAGATGGCTAATTTTATTTTTCTATATTTGGTG
>JAGNOY010000109.1 GCA_017989935.1 Chitinophagaceae bacterium | reverse complement strand
TTATCAAAAAATGAAATTTCAGCTTCTGGACAAAGCAATCCTTTATAGTCGAAATCTGCTTTAAAGTCAGGATATACTTTAACAAGCCTTGTGATACTATCCGGACAAGTTGATCCAGCATTGACTACTAATTTTACTACATACGTTCCAGTATCAGGGTAAGTATAAGTTGGTTGAAAATCTGATGAAGTATCAGTACCTATACCAATAACACCAAAATCCCAAAAATATCTAAACCCTCCTGAACTCTGATTCACAAAACCAACCTTGTATGATTTGCAATTCACAATATAGGTATTGGGTTCTTCTGAAAACTGAGGAATATTAGCAATAACCGCTTTAGAACAATTTGTCACCACAAACTGAAACTCTCTCGATTCAGTGTTAATTTTTACGCCATTTCGCCATTCTGAACAGCAAACATTCACTACAAAACGACCTTGAATATTCGGTGTTCCAGTAATTAAACCTGTTTTTGGATTAATTGATAAAGTAGGATTCCCCCCCATAGGTATCAGTGATGTAAAAGGCGAACGATAATTTACTGTTCCAAACGACGGTATACTTCCACCAATTAAAATAGGTTTGGGTTGAGATGGATCTGCACCTTTAAAAGCATTACAAAGTTCATAGCTTAATGAATCTCCATCAGGGTCCGCAGCAGAATGATCATACACAAAAGGATTGTTTACACAAATAATTTGTGGAGGATAATTATTGAACACTGCACTACTATTACATACAATATTACTTGGAGGGATTACACAAGAATATGTGGCGCCTGTTGTACCCGGGGTGATGATATTGTTGATGGTTTCATTTCTGCAACAACGTTGATAAATCATAGTATAAGGCTCACTGCTAGCTGGCAAGTTCTTCACTAATTTAAATTGCAATCGATTGATACAAGTGGCTGGTGGATTATTAATACATTCATTAGTAAAATCTACTGGAATTGTAAAAGAACTGTTTGCAAACACAGAGTCAAAAGAATAAAACGAAGTTCCATTGTATATGGTCAAATAAGCAGGATCATCAGCAAGTAATGCAGAAGTATTTCCACCACCTTGTGAAGGGGGTAAACAATCACGATAAATACTCACTGTAAATTCATAAGAGTTTCCACCCAAGCATTTATAGCTGATATCTCCCCCTACTATATGAGAGGCTCTTGAAGGCAAAAAACCTAACAAGAAAATCGTAATCAGCGTAAGACGTAACATCGGGTAAAATTAAGCTATTTTAATGTTTAAAACTTCATCACAAAAATTTATTAAGCACTCATTTAGTTCTTCAGGACATTCATTCATACTTGTATGCCCGATTCCCTTAAAAAGCTTCACCTTACTCACAGCAGGTAAATGACATTGTTTTAAGGATTGAGCTAACGGTATCACCTGATCGTCTTCTCCAATAACGAATAAAACTGGTGAATTCGTATTTAGAAGAGTCTCACTTCTATCAAGACGAAGTATCATGGCCTGATAATAGGCAATCAGCGTTTTTGGTTCAAGGTTTAGACTCATGGCCAAATGCGACTGAATTATTTTAGGGATTAATTTTCTTGATTGCTCACTATATAAATTGGGAATCATAGCTTTTAAAAAGACTTCTTTCCCATCATTTTCAATGAGTTTAATCGACTTTCTTCTATTCTCGATTTTGGCTTCATCATCTGCAAAGGCCGTAGAATGCAGTAATCCAAATGCCTTGAGTCTTTCAGGAAAAAGATGAGCAAATGCCAACGTAATATAGCCACCCATTGAATGACCTAACATGATCACTTGATCAAGCCCCTCTTGATCAAGAATAGACAAAAGCCACGTCGCCAATTCCTCAATACTTCTTGTTGTGTCTAATAATTGCGAATTACCACTTCCAGGCAAATCAGGTTTGTACACGGTATATCTTTCGGTGAGCTTCAGCTGATTCTCCCAAATTCGACTATCCTCTCCAAAACCATGTATTAAAAAAACAGGAAATCCTTGACCAGTTCTATGATAAAAGGTTCCTGAAAATCTTGGCTCACTTAATTCATTATACATTGTATTCCCTATTTAGAAAAGGAAAGGTACTTCACTTGCTTGGAATAATATCCTAATCTTAGGTATATCAAAATCAGTAAAGGAAAAATTTCTGCCATATATTTTTGATCAGCGATTAAATTTGAAATTACAGCTAAAATCAGGAGCCATGAAGCATATTTAGCATACTTCTTTACCTTTTCTGAACCTGTTGGAATCAAGGCAGCAAAAACTAAATGAAATGGAAATGCCCATAATAAATTTCGATTCCAAGCACAAACCTTATGTTCTGTACCAAACCACATAAACAACATCAAACATCCCAACAGACCTAATAATAAAAACAACAGGACATCAACATACATTAAATAGGGCTTTACTTTTTTGATTTGAGAAAGCAGAAAAATAAACCCTAGCAGTAACCATAAATACAATTTGGGCTCATTCAATTTGTCTTCAATTGGCTTTTGACGCACTAAAATTTCTTTGGTTTCTGATACAAGTTTATTTCCATTCAATGTTGCCTTATCAAATCCTTTAGCAAGATAATCAGGCAAAAACATGGCTTGCTCACTTTTCATTTTATCATCTACCTGATGACTCATCAACAAATTAATACCGAATCTTTCCCAATGCAAATTTCTTTCATAATGATTGAGTATAGTTCTAAAACTTACACTATCATTTGTCATGATATGCCCCCACTCTATCTTTTCTCCAAATATTTTTGAGAACCCATCTCTTATTCTTGTGGAACAATTATCAAATAAAAAATCATAACGATAATACTTATTCTCTTCCTTCAAATTTTCTTCCAAAAAATGTTGAATAGCTTTGGACTCTGTTGCATCTAATCTTAAGACCTGCTCACTGATACTTCTCCCTTCTTGGACATAAGTTTGAATAAATCCTAGAAAATTTTCATCATTCAAGTAATAGGGCAATTTACCTCTCGTGAATTTTGAATAAAAATCAGGATCTCCAAAATTGAAAGTCCCATAATTATACACGATATCAGTACCCTTACACTTATCCTGAATCCGCAAGGCCGAATGACCGTAACTGGCATACAATTCTTCTCCAACACCGCAGGTAAGCAAACTAATTTTTAAACTACATGAATCTTGCGCCATACTTAATCGAGGTATAGATACAATACTCATTACCATGACTATTATTAAAACTATGTATCCGTAAGTTGACTTCATATTTTTTTTCTTTCAACAGCATTCTTCTATACAGCAAAAAGAATCTCAATTTTATTAGCGAGAATAATTAGGAGATTCTTTGGTAACCACCACATCATGTGCATGACTTTCGCGCATGCCCGCATTGGTGATTCGAACAAATTGAGCTTGCTGCAAGGCTTTAATATCCTTGGCACCACAATACCCCATTCCAGCGCGCAATCCACCAATAAACTGATGAACTACTTCATTCAAAGTGCCTTTATAAGGTACTCTGCCAACAATACCTTCTGGTACTAATTTTTTAATATCGTCTTCTACATCTTGAAAATACCTATCCTTGCTTCCTTCTTGCATGGCCTCAATACTTCCCATGCCACGATATGATTTAAACTTTCTTCCTTCAAAAATAATTGTTTCACCTGGACTCTCTTCTACACCAGCAAACACAGAACCTGCCATCACCGAGGAAGCACCTGCAACCAAGGCTTTTACCAAATCGCCTGTATATCGAATGCCGCCATCAGCAATCACAGGCACACCTGTTTTTTTCAAAGCTTCGCAAGCATCCATGATGGCTGTTAATTGCGGAGCACCAGCTCCAGTCACTATACGTGTGGTGCAAATAGAACCTGGACCTACACCCACCTTTACTGCATCTGCGCCTGCAGCCACCAAGGCTTTAGCGCCGTCACCAGTAGCTACATTGCCTGCAATAATTTGTATATCTTTATTGAATTTTTTTATTTTTTTCAAGGTATCAAGCACACCTTTTGAATGCCCATGTGCACTATCTAAAGTTACTACATCTACACCTACATGCATCAAAGCTTCAACTCGGTTCAACACATCTGCGGTAATACCAATAGCTGCCCCAACCATCAAACGTCCCATATCATCTTTACTTGCATGAGGATGACTTTTATATTGCAAAATATCTCGATAAGTAATTAACCCAATCAATTTTCGATTTCTATCTACTATAGGCAATTTCTCGATTTTATATTGCTGCAAAATCTTCTCTGCTTTCATTAAATCGGTGCCTAATTGTGCAGTAATTAATTTATCCTTAGTCATTACCTCACTCACCTTCTGTTTTACATTTTTTTCAAAACGCAAATCACGATTGGTCAGTATCCCTACTAATTTTCTTTGCCCATCCACAATAGGAATACCCCCAATTTTATGATCACGCATAATTTTCAAGGCTTCACCTACCAAGGCATCTGGACTTAAAGTCACAGGATCTACTATCAAACCACTTTCGGTACGCTTTACTTTACGAACCTGCTCGGCTTGCTTTTCAATACTCATATTTTTATGCAGAATGCCGATACCACCTTCTCTAGCTAAGGCAATCGCCAAGGTTGATTCCGTAACTGTATCCATGGCAGCAGAAACCAATGGAATATTAATTTTTAATTTCTTAGTGAGTTGTGAGTTGATGTTCACTTCACGAGGAAGTATGTCTGAATATGCAGGCACCAACAACACATCGTCAAAGGTGAGTCCTTCTTTAAGAATTTTAGAATTTGTAGCCATGCGCAAAGGTAAAATTATTTTGCCAATTACAAAAAGTGGATCCAAGCCAACAAAATCTCTTCTTTTTGGGGCTCGACTTATTGTACTTTATGCAACTAATTCCTGCTCTACGCGCCACACGGTGGACTGCTACGATCAGGGCCAAGGCTCAGGGTCTTTTTCATTCTTCAACTTTTAATTGGCTTCCTCGCAGGAAAGCAAGTCAAAAAAAATTATTCGTGCACAAATTTAATTGTCTTCTCTTTTACATCATCCTTAACCTTAAGATAATATACACCAGCTTTCATTTCATTCACATCGATATCAAAAATATCTTGATTATAGATTTTATTTTGATAAACAACATGACCACTTATGGTAGAAATTGAAACCGCTAATCCACCTTCGTTTGCCATCCCCTTATAGGTGATTGTCAATTTTTGTTGAACTGGAATTGGGGAAGCTACTAGCCACTCTGAAGGAATTTTTGTGGCAAAGAATGCCTCATGTCTATCCTTCCATTGAGTCCAATTCTGATTTTCTTTTGGATCAACAAGATCCTCATCTGGAGAGTTGCAAATATTACTCAAATCATAAGCAGTTGTACTTGAATGCAAAACAATATCCGAACTTGACACTTGGGCTGACTCTGCCCTGATTTGAACTACAGGAACCGTTCTAATATCACAAGTTGTTTCTTGAATGTCAATTGATTGCATGTCGCACAATGATTTTCCGTCGGCAGAAAAAGGCATCAAATATACATCTGAAGCTTCATCTTGATGATAACCAATTCCACTCAACATAAATTGATTATTCATCAAAGATTGCATATTGGTAATAAAGAAATGTTTAAACAGACTAGGAGATGTCTTACTTTGAATAATATCACCTTGGCTATTCATCTGAATAAAACCAGGAGAATAGGCATCAATGCTATTACTAAAAACTGCTGGCAAAACAAACTGCCCTTCATGCTCCATAACACCCGACAAAAGCACTGGAGCTCCATTCAAAGTTTGACTTTTCAAGATATCTAGTTGCTGATTTAAAGTCAATATTGCAGGCTTTCCAAAATAATCTTTATGGTTTAATATGGCTAAATATCCATTCGCGGTTTCTACCATTGAATTGGCAAAACTATAGCTTGCATAACCATCAGCAACGAGGCGATTTTTTAATTGCCCATTTTGATCAAATTGAAAACATACCCATTGACGTTGATATGTTTTTTCCTTAAGCTCTAAGCCCGTACCTGTGATAATAATATTTTGTTGTTTATCTTCCATTATGCTTCTAGGCACAATTTGGTATTGATCAAAAGCAATTGTTTTTTGCCACATGATATCTCCTTGAATAGTTGCCTTCATTAACAACAATTCGTCATGCAAATCATTTCCATCAACTGCATGAATCAAATTTCCTGTAAATAATATTTCATTTGAAGAATTTAACATCATGTCTAATACATGTGCTCTGCCTGCTTGCTCTAATTTTTTGGTCCATTGAATTTCTCCTTTTTCTCCCAAACAAATAAGTACAGAATAATCATCCTCTCCTAAAACCTGATGTTGAGCAAGAACCCAAATATTTCCATTAGGCAAGGTTAATGCTTTAAAAGGATCACTGAGAGATTCCATTTGAATGATATGAGAATCTTCAATTTTTAACTGTTGATTCAATTTCAGCATCCATAATTTCTTGGTTTGAGCCTCATCACCTTTCATCCCCAAACAAATATATCCGTTTTGGTAAGGTATGACTTGATAAATTTCTTCAATGCCTGTTCCTTGAAGTAGCTTAGTAGATTGCAACTTTTGTTGGGCAGTTGAATTAAAAAAAACAAATGTCAATAAAATGCCTAGCGTTAATTTAGATAAAGATTGCATAAGTAAAAATTTTAAGGTGAAACAACGTGATTATAAAGATATAGAAAACTATTTCCAAATCACCAAATTACACTGTTAAAACTTTAAGCTAAGGGCACTGAATTATCTTACGTGAATTGGTAGATAGATATTACCAAATGAATATCACTTTACTAAATTCGTCATAAGAATCAGCAAATTCAATGAATTGCAAGTAATAAAAAATCCTATTTATTGAATTGCATTCAACACCATATTTTTCACCTCACTCATAGGCACTCTCTCTTG
>JAGNOY010000108.1 GCA_017989935.1 Chitinophagaceae bacterium | reverse complement strand
ATCGTTCCATTGCTTTGTCTTCAGTCATTTTTAAGTTCTGATGAATGGAAGTTATGACTATATCGAAAGTACTTAAGATCTCATTTGAATAATCGAGTCGACCATCATGCAGAATATCACATTCTATACTTTTGAAAATTTTAAAAGGTTTAAGTTGTTGATTCAGCTGATCGATTTCAATGTGCTGTTGTTGGATGCGTTCGATACTGAGTCCGTTTGCATAAAAAGAAGACACTGAGTGGTCGCTCATTACCAAATATTCATAGCCTTTGTTGATGCAAGCTTGTGCCATTTCGACCATTGTATTTTTACCATCACTCCATGTGCTATGTGAATGAATAACGCCTTTAATTTCGGACAATTGTATCGCATGAGGTAGTCTTTCGAGCGCTGATTTGTTAGCAAGAAGCCCTTTTTCTCGGGCAAAAGGAGGAATAAACGGAAGATGGGCCTTTTCAAAAATGGCAGCTTCATTTTCGAATACAGGTTGATTATTTTTGATGAAATCATTTCCGAATTGAAGATTAAATTCTTCGATAAATTCTGGGCTACTATTTGTTTTAAAAAGTACCGAGCTTAAAGAGGTAGGATTGCAACAAAGAATGTTGATAGGGATTCTTTCTTGATAAGTATAACTTACAATGTCAACATCTTCTTTTGTAACTTGAGAAACAAAATGAAATGCAGCTATATTGGTGCATGCTGATTTGACTTGGTCGGCTTCAAGGCAAACTACAAATTCTAGTATATCCACAATTTCATTTTGTCTATGAAGTTCGCCTGTTAAATAAATTTCTTTGGTAGATAAATTATCAAGTAAAATTTGATGAATATGCAAGCCAAGTTGTTCGATTTCTGCAAACAAGAAACGTTGTTGATTGTTGAAATAAAATTCTAAAGATTCGCGGATGCTATCTTGAGATTTTTCACCAAAACCTTTATAATGAATGAGTCGGTTTTCGTTACAAGCATAAAGTAATTCTCCTGGAGATTCGATGCCTAAATCGTGCCATATGGTGATGATTTTTTTTGGTCCTATGCCTTTAATTTTCATTAATTCGAGGATACCTTCTGGTGTTTTTACGATCAATTCATTGAGTTGTTCTAGCTGACCTGTTTCAAGAAGTTCGATAATTTTTTTTGCGGTACTTTCTCCTATACCTTTTTGAAAAGCAATTTCATTTTTAGGTAAATCGGTTAGTTGAATGGGTAATTTATCTAGTTGGAAAGCTGCATTGGCATAGGACTTGGCTTTGAAACTATTTTCTTGATGGATATCCATTAATTTAGCAAGGAAAGAAAAAATATCAGATATTTCGCTATTTGTCATGCGTCGAGAAGTTGATTTAATTGTTGTAATTTTTGAGAAATTTCTACAGAGTCGGAAGTTTGATTATTGGAAGGCATTTTTGCACTGGTAATAAAATCGATTAAGGTCATGGCCATATAATCATGGTCGTCGCGTCCAGGGAATTTTTTTTTAATATCGTTGAGTTTGTCGGTAAGTTCTTGCATCGTTTTTCGCACAGTTGCTTCGTTTTCTGGAGCTACTTTAACTTTATAGCTTCGATTACAAAGTTTGAGTAAAATTGAAATTGAATCTTGCATAACAACTTAAATTTAGAATGGTTGTAAAATAACACATTATCTGGCACTCTAGAAAAAGTTTGCATGAAACAAGTGAAGTTATCTGTCATGAAATTGCAATATGTTGTAGGTTTTTAGGATGTGTCCTAGAATTCGCTAACATTTTTTTGTATCATTGCGTCCTATTAATAATTTTTCACCCTATAATTAATTTTATGCTAATAAGACATCTTAAACACTTTTCAAGTATTTATTTTTTAGGCATTTTGTTACTTGGCCTTGGAATATTTCAATCATGTAGAAAATCGATTGATTATATTCAAGGAGAAGTAACACCTTATGATAATAGTCAAAAAGTACAAGCTTCGATTTATGGGCAGGTCGCAGATGAAAGTGGTGTGGCTATTAAAGACGCGGTGGTTACAACAGGTATTTATACAACAACGACGGATGCCAATGGATTATTCTTTTTTAAGAATATCAGCACGCCTGTTCATGCTAGTTTAGTGAAAGTGAAGAAAGCAGGCTATTTTAATGGTTCACGCGCTTTTCCTGTAAGAGTAGGCGAAATACATCAAGCAAAAATTGTGTTGTTGGCCAAAGGAACACCTGAGCTGTTTGTATCAAACAATGGGGGTACTGTAAATTTCTCAGGAGGGTTGAGTATTACTTTTCCTGCAAATAGTATTGTGAATGCACAAACAGGTCAAGGATATACAGGGCAGGTATATGTGTATGCCAAGAAAATTGACCCAACAACTTTGTTAGGACAAAATTCTATGCCTGGAGATTTAAGAGGGTTGACTGCAACAAATCAAGAAGAAAGACTTTTACAAAGTTTTGGTATGATGGTGGCTGAATTATATGATGTAAACGGTGTGGCTTTGCAAATTGCAACGGGTCAAAAGGCTATCATGCAAATGAAAGTACCAAGTTCATTATTAGGCAATGCGCCTGCTTCTATTCCCTTATGGTATTATGATGAGGCCAAAGAAATGTGGGTAGAAGAAGGTTCAGCAAGTTTACAAGGTGATATGTATATTGGTGAGGTGAAGCATTTTAGTTTTTGGAATTGTGATACACCTTCTGCGGCTATTTCATTAGAAATGACTGTACAAGACCAAAATGGAAATCCATTATCTGGCTACACAGTGCAATTGATTAATACAGCCAATTTGGATCAACGCAATGGCACAACCAATTCGAGTGGTTGGGTAGGCGGATTGGTATATCCTAACGCCACTATGACTTTAAATGTATTTTCGAATTCGACTATTTGTGCAAGTGTTACACCTATTCATACACAAACAGTTACCACTACGAATGTGAATCAGAATTTAGGGATAATTACGGTGACCATACCAACAGCAAATACTGCTACGATTGATGGTACTATTTTAGATTGTTTAGGAGCTCCTATTTCGAATGCTACTTTATTTATTCAACCATATAATTTAATGGTATTACCTAATGCATCAGGACAATTTTCTTATACCCTACCTTGCACACCAACAATTCCAGTGACTTTAATTGCTTATGACTTATCAAGCAATGTGTATGGTTCATCAACAGCCACTTTGGTCACTGGCTTGAACAATATTGGCAGTATCAGTGCTTGTGGGAATATTACCCCCTATTTGGAAATTACCTTGACAAATACAGTGACGAATATCAGTGCCACAAAAACATTTTTAGCGCCAGGATCAAATTTATTGACTAATGTGTTTGCAGATACCACAACCATAGAAGTGGTAGATCAAGCTAATAATAGTTATGTTTCATTCAATCATGCTGATACGACAGTGGGTACACATCCAATACATGGTGTTGGTATAAGTGGTGTTGGAAGTTTTACTGATACTTGGTATAATATTTCAACCCCATGTACCATAAATTATACAAGTTATCCTTTGGCTCCAGGTGATCTAATAGGAACATTCTCTGTAAATGTGATTGGTGTACCTTCTGGCAATGCCTACACCGCTACAGGAAGTTTCAGAATTCCGAGATAGTAGTATTTTTTGTAATTGAAAGAGGTTGTTCGACTTTGGGCAACCTTTTTTTTGTTTATCAAAGTCTAAATATTGTTGGAAAAATTTTGAATGATGCGAATTTAGAAAAGAAGCTATACCTCAATGAATTTAGGGATTGCAGTATAAAAAGTTTATGCTCAATGAATGGTTCCTTCACTTATTTTCAGTTGAAATCGTTACATTTGCGCCCATTTTATTTATTCTATGACAAATCAGAAATACTATATCCCTTCAGTTTTAAATATGCCAAAATTTGAAGAAGAAATTCTTGAAGGATGGAAAGCCAAGGGGGTATTTGAGAAAAGTATTAGTAATCGTGAAGGACAAGCGCCGTTTGTTTTTTATGAAGGCCCTCCGAGTGCAAATGGGATGCCTGGGATCCATCATGTAATTTCAAGAACGCTGAAAGATATGGTGTGCAGGTATAAAACTATGAGAGGGTTTCAAGTAAATCGTAAAGCAGGGTGGGATACTCATGGTTTGCCAGTTGAGTTAGGCGTTGAGAAAGAATTGGGTATTACAAAAGAAGATATTGGAAAGAAAATTAGTGTTGAGGATTATAATCAAAAATGCCGTGAAGCTGTTGGTCGGTTTAAAGATAAATGGGACGAAATTACCGAAAAAATGGGCTATTGGGTTGATTTGAAAGATCCTTATGTAACTTATGAGAATGATTACATTGAATCTTTATGGTGGTGTTTAAAAACCTTGCACACTAAAGGGTATTTGTATAAATCTGTTTCAATTCAACCTTATTCACCTGCCGCAGGTACCGGCTTAAGTTCACATGAATTAAATCAACCTGGGTGCTATAAAGATGTAAAAGACACAAGCGCAACAGTACTTTTTAAATTGGTAAAAGATGAAAGTGCGCAAATGTTATATGATAAGCTTTCGAATAAGCAGTCAGATATTTTTGTAATGGCATGGACCACCACACCATGGACATTGCCTTCAAATTTAGGGTTGACGGTTGGGCCGAATATTAATTATGTATTGGTTAAAACATTTAATCCTTATACGCACGAATTGCAGCATGTGGTGCTTGCAGAAAATTTGTTATCTAAATACTTTAAACACGAAGCAGAGGATGCAAATTTTGATGAGTATACATCTGAATCGAAATTAATTCCTTATCAAGTCTTAGCATTATACAAGGGCTCAGAATTGGAAAACTTGCGTTACGAGCAATTATTACCTTTTGAATCTAATCAGATTAGTTTGATTCAAGGAGATCCTTTCAGAATAATTGTTGGTGATTTTGTAACTACTGAAGATGGAACGGGTGTAGTGCATACCGCACCTGCCTTTGGTGCTGATGATTATAAAGTAGGACAAAAAAACAATTTAGGGATATTAACTTTAGTTGATCGCGAAGGCAAGTTTATCGAAGGAACAGGAGAGTATAGTGGCAGATACGTTAAGAATTATAAAGATCAGAAAGATTATCAAGACGTCAATGTAGATATTGCTGTACATCTAAAAAAGATTGGACAGGCATTTAAGGTAGAAAAATATGAACATAGCTACCCTCATTGTTGGAGAACAGATAAGCCAATTATTTATTATCCTTTAGATGCTTGGTTTATTAAGACAACCGCTGTAAAAGACAGAATGGTTGAATTGAATAAGACTATCAATTGGAAGCCTAAAGCTACAGGAGAAGGCCGTTTTGGGAATTGGTTAGAAAATATGGTGGATTGGAATTTAAGTCGAAGTCGATATTGGGGTACACCATTACCTGTTTGGCGATCTGAAGATGGCACCGAAGAAATTTGTTGTGGTAGTATAGAAGAAATAAAATCTTTGTTACATCCTGAAAGTCCTGAAAAAGATTTAAAAGATGTACATAAGCCCTATATTGACAATATCATTTTGCAATCGCCAAGTGGCCAGAAAATGTTTCGTGAACCAGATTTGATAGATGTGTGGTTTGATAGTGGGGCAATGCCTTATGCTCAATGGCACTACCCATTTGAAGAACCAAAAGGCGGTTTAGGCGCTGTTTTTCCAGCCGATTATATAGCAGAAGGTGTAGATCAAACTAGAGGCTGGTTTTACACTTTACATGCTTTGGCAGTTTTATTATTTGATCAGGTTGCTTATAAAACTGTTGTTGCCAATGGATTTGTTTTGGACAAGCATGGCAATAAAATGAGCAAGCGATTGGGTAATGTAGTTGATCCATTTGAAACCATACAAACATTTGGTGCTGATGCTACAAGATGGTATTTAATTACGAATGCCTCGCCATGGGATAGTTTGAAATTTGATTTAGAAGGAATTAAAGAAACTCAGCGTAGATTATTTAATACACTTTATAACACCTATAGTTTTTTTGCCTTATATGCAAATGTCGATGGATTTAAATACTCGGAAGTTACGATACCTGTAGACCAGAGGCCTGAGATTGATCAATGGATTATTTCTTCCTTAAATTCACTTATTATCAAGGTACAGGAAAATATGGATGATTATGAGCCTACAAAAGCTGGCAGACTCATTGATGAATTTGTGGATGAACAATTAAGCAATTGGTATGTAAGATTATGCAGAAGAAGGTTTTGGAAGGGAGAATATGAAACTGATAAAATTGCTGCGTATCAAACTTTATATGAATGTCTTGAAACATTATGTCAACTCATTGCGCCATTTTCGCCATTTTTTAGTGATTGGTTATTTTTGCGTTTAAACGACATTACTCAAAGACAACAAGTTGAATCAGTTCACTTGACAGATTTTCCAAAAGTAAATGCTTCGTATATTCACTTGGCACTCGAAGAAAGAATGCAACTTGCACAAGATGCTTGTTCAATGCTACTTTCATTACGAAAAAAAGCAAACATTAAAGTTCGGCAGCCCTTGCAAAAAGCTTTAATTCCTTTGATAGATCCTTCAATGGAACATAAAATTCGAGCAGTAGAGGATATTATTCGTGCAGAGGTGAATATCAAAGAAATTCAATTTATGTCTGCAGAACAAGATATTATTAAGAAAAAAATAAAACCCAATTTTAAAACATTAGGTGCTAGGTTAGGTTCGATGATGAAGGAGGTTGCCTCAAAAATTAATAGTTTTCAAGCTTCTGACATTGCAGCTTTAGAAAGTAAAGGACAAATAAGCCTCATTATTGATAACCAAGAAATTGACTTGCAATTAACCGATGTAGAAATTAGTTCTGATGATATTCCAGGCTTACTTGTTGCAAATAAAGGAGCATTTACTCTTGCTTTGGATATTGAACTCACACCTGAATTAATTGAAGAAGGCTTGGCGAGG
>JAGNOY010000107.1 GCA_017989935.1 Chitinophagaceae bacterium | reverse complement strand
TTCAGTAAACGTAGATTTAGATGGTAATTTAAGTTTGCGAGGCAAAGAGAATATTACCTTATTGGTAGATGGCAAACCTTCTTCAATGTTTGGCAACGACCCACAAACTGCACTCAACTCTATACCAGCAGCAAGCATCGAAAGTGTGGAAGTGATCACTAACCCTTCTTCTAAATTCGAAGCGCAAGGAATGAATGGCATCATCAATATTATACTTAAAAAAGACAGAAAACCAGGTTATAATGGCATGCTTACTTTAGGCGCAGCTGCTCCGTTTAGATTGAATGCAGGATTGAACTTCAATGCCAATGTAAAAAAATGGAATGTTTTCTTCAACGGAAATACTAGAACTTCAAGAACTTGGGAGGAAACACAATCGAATAGACAAAATTATGAAAACCCATACCAATACACTTCATTCACGCACAACGATAGAAGACCTTTAAATGGGTTTATCAATCTCGGAGCTGATTATTCACCAAGTAAAAAAGATAAATTCACCATCAGCCAAAATCTATTCAATGCCAACATGAAAGGCAATAGCGTTACAACAATCCGTAACATAGAAAATTCACAAATAAACAATTCCCAAGTAAGAACAAATCATTATACTGGCAAACCACTAAGCTATACAACTAACCTACAATACAAACATATCTTTAAAAACCCCAAAGAAGACATCAATGTTGAATTAAATTTTAGTAAAACAAGATATATTCGAGAGAGCGATATTCAAACAAATCTATATGATTCAAGTATGGCCATATCAAATTCCTTTCATCAAAGAAATCCTATCAAAGGAGGTAATTGGAATGGTACTTTCCAAGTAGATTATACAAAACCTATCTTTAAAAATGGTCGAATCGATATTGGTGAAAGAACCTATTACATCAATTTTAAATCCGAAAATCAACCTACCATCCAGTATGCAAACCAAACAGAAGTTCCAGAAACAATTTTAAAAAATCATTTTATCTTCAATCAACAAGTACATGGACTGTATACGAATTTGGCCAATCAATTTGGAAAAACAGGTGTGCAACTTGGTTTAAGAGGCGAGTTATTTAGCTACGAAGGAACAGTTTATCAGTATAATTTAAAAACTGCCGATCGTTACTTTAGTTTATTCCCAACCTTTTTTGTCAATCATAAATTAACGAAAACAGCAGAAATCAATTTCAATTATTCAAAACGAGTAAATCGACCAAATTTCTTTCAACTTGTACCCTACCTAGATGTAACTAACCCACAAGATACAAGCCAAGGAAACCCCAATTTAAAACCAGAATTCATTCATGCCTTTGAATTGACTTATAGTTATCAGTACGGAAAAAATAATACTTTAATCGCAAGCATATATTATCAACATACCAATAATCTAATTCAACGATACAGACGTTTCAATGCAAATGGTACAACCTATTCTCAAAATAGAAATTTAGCTACGGGTATCACTTCTGGGATTGATATCACTAACAAAATGAACTTACTACCATGGATTGATGCCACGTTGAATGTAAATATTTTTAAAAATGATATCAATGGCGGTAATGTTGATGCGTCCTTACAAAGAGAAGGGTTTGGCGGATTTGCCAAACTTATTGGAAATTTAAAACTACCCAAAGGGTTCAATACTCAAATAACAGGTAATTATTTTGCTACGACTTCCATTTCTCAAGGTGTGGTTAATCCTTACGGCAATGTTGATATTGCTGTAAAAAAATCTTTTTTCAAGAACCTAGCTACGCTTACATTGAATGTAAATGATCTTTTCAATACCATTCAAACAGAAACCGTTTATCAACTTTTTCCTCTTTATGACCAAACCGTTTTAAGAAAAAATCAAACAAGAAGTATTGGACTAAATCTACAAATCAAACTTGCAAGCAAATCTCAACGAAATAGTACTGATATACCTAAAAGACCTACATCAAAAAAGGAGAAAGAAACAAAAAGTAGAGACGAGAACTTGAAAAAAGATGATGGAAATGACGAAGGCAGTGGTGGAGGACAAAACAATAAATAACTATTATACACGTATTTACATTCGTCTTAGTGAGTATAAATCTTGTTGAGTAATCTATGCGTAAATATCTTTTCATTTTTGTGTTTTTTTTCCTACTAAACCCACTGCTTAGTTTCGGTCAACAATATATTTTAGAAGGTACAGTGACCAACTCGTCTCTCGAACCTTTAAGTTTTGTAACTGTACAATTAAAAGGATTGCAAATTGGCACCAGAACAAATGAAAAGGGTCATTACCAATTTCAACTCGAAGAAGGCGAATATGAAATTGTTTATTCCCTGCTAGGATACAAAAAACAAAGCATCAAATTTGTTCATCGAAAAGGTGGCCCTCCACAAAATATTATCATGGAGGATAATTCAAGCGGATTGAATGAAGTAAAAGTGGTTAGCTTCAAAAAGGACAAAGCAGAAGAAATCATCAAACAAGTTATTCAACGAAAAGAAAAAATCCTTTCTGATGCAAATAGTTATTCAACTAATGTATATATACGAGCAACTCAAGAAAACGAAAAGTTTATCAATGCCAGAAAATTAAAAAAACTTTCTGATTCAGCAAGAATAGCTCTAGAAAAGTCATTACCACAAATGAGTATGTCTGAAGTGTATTTGCAACTAGATTATACTTACCCAAATAAAATTAAAGAAAAAAGATTGGGGGTCAATAAAAGAGCTGATGAATCCGTTAAACAAAGTGGAGATGATAATAATTTATTTTATCTAAGCACAACAGAAGGAGATTTTAGCTTGTATCACAACTTGATTCGCGTGCCTGCCCTATCCGAAATACCCATGCTCTCTCCTATTAGTTATAGTGGCTTAGTAGCCTACAAATACAAAACAAAAAATATCTTCAAAAAAGAAAACTATACCATTTACACCATTCAATTCATGCCTACCAAACTAGGTAATGCGCTTATAGAAGGTGAAGTACAGATTGTGGATACTAGTTGGACCATTATTCATTCAACCTATACTTTTCCAAAATTTCATATGCCTGAATATGACTATTTTCAAGTCGATCAGCAAAATCAATTTGTGGATGATAAAGCATGGTTACCTGTCAGACAAGAATTTATCTATCATACCAAACAAGGTAGATCAAAATCATCAGGCAGAACGATTGCCATTTATGAAAATTACAAAATTGACACCCAATTCAACAAGAAATATTTTAATCGAGAAGTGAGTTCTACAAGTATAGAAGCCTATAAACGAGACTCAAATTTTTGGACGAATGTGAGAAAAGAACCATTGAATGAACAAGAAATAAAATTCGTTCAAAAATCAGATAGCATTTATAGACACACCAATTCCAAAGTGTACTTAGATTCCGTAGATAAAATCAACAATAAAGTAACTTTCTTAAAAGTATTTGCCCTTGGACTAAACTTCTATAAAAGAGAAAAAGAAAGAAACATTTCTATAGCGCCTTTAATTTCTATCTATCGACCTTTATTACCCGGTGGTGCTCGAATTGCCTTATCTGGAGGCTATAGTAAAATATTTCCAAACAAAACTTCCTTAGGCATCCGAGGCGAAATTAATTATGGAATTCGCAACCACGATTTCATGGGCGATCTCACTATCACAAGAATTTATAACCCTTTCTCTCAAGGCTATTTTGAAATTTCAGGAGGACGAAGTTTTGATTTAATTTTCACTGGAGACGCCTTCGTAAATCTATTTCGGAGAAGCAATTTCTATATTAAAAATTCTTTTGAGGCTGAACATGGATTAGAATTATTCAATGGACTCATTTTTAGAAGCAAATTCGAATTCGCAGAACGACAGTCTATCGATCAATTGAAATTATCAAGGCAATATGATACTTTATTCAAATACAATAACGAGCCTGTCAAGTTCGAGCCTTATAATGCCATGTATATCAACTTAACGCTAGAATATACACCTTTCCAAATGTATATTCGTGAACCACAACAAAAAATCATTTTAGGCTCCAATTACCCAACAGCCTATGTTCGATGGAGAAAAGGCATTCCCAATCTCTTAAGTAGTGATGTGGATTTTGATTACCTTGAATTTGGCATCCGGCAAAAATTAAAATTAGGTTTAGCAGGTATTTCACAGTTTCAAATTTTTACAGGAGAATTCATGAGTAAAAAAGAATTACGCTATATCGATTATAAATTCATTAGTCGTGGAAATCCTTACTTATTCAATAATCCACTTCGAAGTTTCCAAGCATTAGATTCTACATTCAATGTATTTAAACGATTTTATGAAGGACATTATCTGCATCACTTCAATGGCTCTATATTAAACAAAATCCCTTTGCTAAAAAAAATCAATTTACTTGAAGTTGCAGGTGGTGGCATTCTTTTTGTTCCTGAAAGAAAACTCAATTATGCTGAAGCCTATGTGGGCATCGAAAAAATTATTCGCATCTGGAGAGAAAGATTCAAAATTGGATTTTATGTAGTAGGAAGTCTTGCAAATAAATACAACAACCCTTATCAGATCAAATTTGGGTTAGATCAATTCAATAAGAAATCTAATAGCTGGTATTAATTTTTTTTTATCTTTAGTTCATAAAATCAACAAAAACTATGAACCAAGATCAATCAAAACCAGTAACTGAAAACGACAAACAAACTTATCGACGTATTAGAAAAGCCATCGGATGGCTCGGATTAGGCTTACCACTTGTACTAATTATACTTTCTCAAATTCCTTTTTTCGACACCAAACTTCAACCTTCAATCAGTCATTTTTACTACACCAATTTCAGAGAACTTTTTACAGGCGTGATTTGCGCAGTGAGTCTTTTCTTAATCAGATACAGAGGATATTCGAATCCCGTATTTTGGAAAAACGATAATATCATGACTAATATTGCTGGCACCATGGCACTTGGCGTAGCATTAATTCCAACCAACCCAATCAAAGCAGGTGATAAAATTTATACCTTCATACCTTCCAATGAAATTTGGCTCGGCGGTTTGCATTATTTTTTTGCAGGTTCATTTTTTTTCATCCTCGCTTTAATTGCTATCATCATTTTTCCTTTGGGACAACATAAAGATTCAAAAATTGAATTAAGTATGATGAACGAAAACAATATTTATAAAATTTGTGGCTACTCCATGATACTCTTTTTAATTTTAGTGCCCCTTAGCCATTTCCCCTATTCGACATTAGTATTCGAAGCATTGGCTTTATTAGCCTTTGGCATCGCTTGGCTCATCAAAGGTCGCGCACTCGGCGATACAGGCGCAATGGGTAAAATGCTTTACAGAGAAGATAATAAAGAGTAAATGATTTGGGCGGCACACAGGCTATTCGCTACAAGTCCTCCCCCGAATCGGCAAGAAATTTTCAGAAATAAAAATAATTTCGTTAAGCCTCTCGGGGTGCGGGCTTTTCGCTACTATCCTTGCCGCAATACATCGCAGCATTTCATCAAATCATGTAATACCAATGTGATTCCGGCGCTGTTCGAGATGTTAGCCCTGCGCATCTCGTACTTTGAATAAGACAGATATAAATCTGTTAGAATATATTTCACCAGTTCTTATAGATATGTAAATTACATAAAGAACAATTTAAAGTTGTTATTGTATTCGAGGAAAAGAATACATTCATATTAGCACTTCAAAGGATGGAATTAGAAAAGCATTGTTGAAATTTATTCTTTATGATCGTATGTTCAGATTTGCTAAAAGCAAAAGAATAGAACTACGAAGCGAAGACGCTTCGTAGAACATTCCTTTTATGTTAGATGTCTATAAAACCACCTTGAATGTAAGCAATCTAGAAACTGGAGTGTACCTTTATCAAATTCAAAAACAAGATAATTCCTTTTTCAAGGGCAAAATAATCATCGAATGAAAAAAATAGTAATATTAATTATTCTTTTCTGCGCTTTTGATCTAATTGCAAATTCTCAAGAATTTAGAAGAAATGAAAATTGGATTATTGGATTTGCCCCAGCGATAATCTTTAATTTTAATTCAGGATTACAAATTGACACCTTAAAACAGGTTGTTGGCATTGAAAGTAGCGCATGTATTTCTGACACAAATGGATATTTACAATTTTTCTCAAGTGGTTTTTACCTTGCAGATAAAAATGGATATCTTTTGCAAAATGGAGACTCTACTAATTGTCCAAAAGGTTCAATTCTTTATCAATACTATGGTGGTGGCAGTGTCTTCGATCAAACCTCCATCATCATTCCTAAGAAGCATAATCAATATTATGTCTTTAGCACAGGCATGAGTGATAGTGTGGCTAATGAGTATTTAAACCATCATTGGACAGAATTTGATATACTCAATTATAGTATTGTAGATATGGACAGTAATGCAGGCAAAGGCAAAGTTGTTGAAAAAAATATCATTCTTGCCGATCACCAACATTATGTCAACTGTGCTTTAACCGCGGTTAAACATGCCAATGGCAAGGACTGGTGGTTAGTAAAGGCAGATTGTACCAATCATCGTTACCAAGAATTTCTTGTCAAAGAAGATACTATTCTAGGGCCTTTTTATCAAAACATCACCGATACAGGTGATTTTTGTGCCTTCTTTAGTCAAATTTATTTTAGTCAAGATGGCACTCAAATGGCAAGTGGCATTTTCGGGCAAATTGTAAATGGCACTTACAGTCGAAATAGAGTAGATATTTATGATTTTGATAGATGTAGTGGTGAATTAATTTTTAAAAAATATTATATGACGCCTTATGACACAATTAGTTACCCTAATAGAGACAGAAAAAGCGGTATTTGTTTTTCTCCCGATGGGAAATTACTATATATGAGTAACACATATACCATTTATCAAATAGACTTAGAGGATACAAATACCTATAATGCAACATTCATTCATGGCCCTGATACAACTATAAATGGATTTAATTGGTACAAT
>JAGNOY010000106.1 GCA_017989935.1 Chitinophagaceae bacterium | reverse complement strand
AATCGCTTCTTTTTGCGCAATAACTTGCATGCTTTCATTTTGTTGAACTATATGAAATTCTTCGGTGCCTATTTTTCGTTTTTTTCAATAAAAATAAACATGTCATTTTCTAAGGGTGCATCATCCAAATCATTTAGGGCAAGTAATTTAGCGTATCGGATATTTTTTTCATTAGCCATGTTTAATAGCTGGTCATCTTTGTGTGCCCAAAAACCCTTCAAGCCTTTATAATAGGTTTTAGGGTCATTATTATTTACTGAAATTGAAGAATTTGCTGGGGTGGGTTCTTTAATAGGTTTGTCGTTTTCAGGAATAATTTCTCCTGTAGTTTTATTCGCTTGCTGTATGCCTTCGTAGGTATATTGTTGTAAATTGTATTTTTCAATCACTTCATCAAGTCTTCTTACGTAAGCTGGATTCGTTGCATAGCCTGCTCGTTTAAGTCCACTTGTCCATCCATGATAGTCCGTTAATTCAAGATCAAATAGAAAGTGATATCGATTACTAGATTTTAAATAATCTGAATGGTCAATGTATGAATGTTCTGATGAAGGATATTTTCTAAAGCATTCTTGTTTAGCATCATCGTCATGGGCCATGGTTTCTCCTTCCCAAGTTGATTTACATTTGATGCCAAAATGATTATTGCCGATAGTAGCAAGTTCGCTCTTCCCAGCAGCACTTTCATGAATTCCTTGGGCAAGTGTGACTGCCGCAGGAATACCAACACGGATTTGTTCCCTTACAGCTAAGTTTTTATACTTATCGATATAAGCTTGCACATCTTGTGGATCTTGTGCAAATGAATTCAGCACTGCAGAAAGTAATCCTATTAAAAAAGTGAATCTTCTCATTTTCATATTTTATTTTTTTCTTGTCATCATGATGCCATCACGTAGGGGCAAAAGTATATTTTCTACTCTAGCATCTTGCGCCAATTTTTGATTGTAGGCTTGCATGGCCTTTGCATTTTTACCTGGGTTGCTTAATAGCACATCCCCATGATAAAGCACATTGTCCGCAAGAATAATTCCTCCCGGTCTGACTTTATCGATCACTAGATCGAAATATTGACAATAATTAGTTTTGTCTGCGTCTATAAACACGAGGTCAAATTGATATTGAAGTGAAGGAATAATGTCGGATGCTTTACCAAGCAACAAATTTATTTTATCCTGCACATTTGATTTGTTAAAATATTCCTTTGCTAATTCAGCTCGTTCTTCATCAATATCAATGGTAAATAGTTTTCCGTCAACTTGAAGACCTTCTGCTAAACAAATGGCCGAATAACCAGTGAACGTACCAATTTCTAAAATGTATGTTGGACGAAGCATGTGACTTAAAAAACTCAGGAATCTGCCTTGTAAATGTCCTGATAGCATAATAGGTTGCTCGGTTTGAATATGAGTTTGCCGATTTAATTCACGTAAAGCCTCTGGCTCAGGTGAAGAAAACAATTCGCAATATGTATGTATTTCTTGAGAAGTTAATTGATGCATATTAATTCAATCGAAGGGGGCTGTTTTTCTTAGAGAATACAAAAAGGAGTAAAAAAGTTAAAAGTCCGTTGAAGATTAGAAGTTCGTTACCGATCTCATATTGACCAAAGAGTTCTTTTTGGTATTTATCCACAAAAAAAGAAATTATCGGCGCTGCAATACAAATAAAAGGTGTCATATTATCTTGAACTACACGCTTTGTAAGAATGCCAAAAGTGAATAAACCTAATAGTGGTCCATAGGTATAAGTTGCAATTTTTAAGATAATGTCAATCATGCTTGCTTCATTGATCATTTTAAAGATCAAGACAGCAATCAAAAAAATGCCTGCAAACACCAAGTGTACACGTTGTCTCATTTTCTTTTTTGCCTGGTCAGACAAATCATTTCGTTGTTGTATGCCTAATATGTCGATACAAAAACTAGAAGTGAGTGCTGTGATGGCGCCATCTGCACTTGGAAATAGGGCGCTAATTAAGGCAATAATAAAAATGATGCTAAAGGCTTGCGGCATGTAATTTAATGCCATGGCTGGAAATAAATTATCCTTGCCAACATTGGTTTGGTTAATGGCAAAAGCTTGAATTTCTTTACCCCCTTCCATAATAGCATGCATAGAGGCGCCATTGCTTTCGGCAAATAAATAAAGCAACCCGCCTAAGAAAAGAAATAAAAGAATTACACCTAACATGGTTATTGCCAAAGTGAGCATATTTTTTTGACTATCTCCAAGTGTTTTTACACTAATATTTTTTTGCATCATTTCTTGGTCCATACCTGTCATGGTGATGGTAATAAAGGCTCCTGCAAGAATTTGTTTGACAAAAAATAATTTACTGTTTGGATCGGTGAACCAAACTTTATTATACCCTCTTTCACTCAGTTGGGCAATGGCGTCGCCCATCCCTAAATTGAGTTTATTTAATATGAAAATTACGCATATTACGAGCCCTGCAAGCATGCAAACAGTTTGTAAAGTATCAGTCCACACGATAGTTTTAACGCCTCCTTCATAGGTATAGATAAGTATCATGCCGAGAATAATGAGGGTGGTTACCCAAAAAGGTACGCCCATTTTTTCGAGAATTAATCCCTGTAAAATATTTACAACGAGGTAGAGCCTGGCAGTGGCACCTAAGGTTCGACTTAAAATAAAAAAACTCGCGCCAGTTTTATAGCTTTTGATCCCCATCCGTGAGCTCAGATAATTATAGATACTTGTTAAGTTGAGACGGTAGTATAAAGGAAGCAATACAAAGGCAATGACCATATAGCCAAGCAGGTAACCAATTGAAAGTTGAAAGTATGCAAAACCATTTTTGAGCACAGTGCCAGGTACACTTACAAAAGTTACACCACTTAATGAGGTGCCTATCATACCAAAAGCAACTAACATCCAATTTGAATTGCGGTTACCAATAAAAAAGGATTCATTATCGCTTTTTCTCGAAGTGAGGTAGGCCACTAGTAGGAGGATGGCAAAATAGCCAAACACAAAAGAAAGTAAGATTGCTGATGACATATAAATTGTAAAGGGGTAAAAATAATTGATTCGGGAGATATTTATCTAAAATTTTATCATGCAGTTACAATGTTGCAGATTATTATATTCAGTTGTTAGATAGGGTAGGCTCATACAAAAAGTAGTTGAAGGTATAAGGCAATAAACGAATTGCGGCAAGGATTGGAGTGGAAAGCCCGCATTCCGAGAGGCTTCGCGATACTTGAATGTTTGTTGGCTCATAATAGCCGATTCGGAAGAGGACTTGAAGCGTTAAGCCTGTCTGCCGCCCAAAAAGAGAAACATATTTGTTTAATAATAGCCATAATATTCATCTGAGAATTGAGCAAATTCAAGATTGATTTCGTCTCCAATTTCAAGCATATCAAAATCATGCAGATTGGCTTCTATACTGATTTTAGTGGGACTATTTATATAAAAATAGACACTCCCATTCAAAGGCATTCGTTTTTTAGATTGAATGACGCAATGTTCGATACGCTTGGTTTTGTGGTTCAAATCTTTTTTCAAGTTGTAAAGCAAATACATATAAGTGCCAAACATAGTTAAGGCTAAAATGCAGACTGTGAGCAAGGCGCTAAAGAAATAAAATAGTTCTATAGAAGAAATTTCATCCACATAATTAGGATATTGCGTGCTCACAAGAAAGGGGAAGATGAGTTGAATGAGCAAACAAATTCGGGTGATTTTTTTAAATATTTGTTGTTGTTTATTCTTTTTTTGTTCCAAGAAATGCAACTCGTCTTCAGACAAAATTTCGTAACTAAGCCTCGGTGATTGTTGCATTTTATTGAAGGGTGAAGCGTGCATGTTGTAACGAATAAAAATAAAATTAAGCATTTCTGTGTATCTTTTTTTATTTGGGTGGCGAACACGCTTTCCGCTACTACTCCTCCCACGCAGAGGCCAAGCGTGGTGCGGGGTATTCGCTACAATCGTTGCCACGAAGCAACAAGTCAAGTGTTGTTTTATAGATCGAAGAAAATAATAAGGAAAGAATTGTGTTGAAAGCTTTGTTATTTTAGGGAAAATTGTAAGCATTAAAAAGCTTTAGTAAACTCATTTGCGAAAGAATCTTTTTAAGATTATTCCAATAATATTTGGCTTATTCTAAGTAATATCCCTACATTTGCACTCCGCAAAAATCAGGGAAAATCTGATTTTGCGCCTTTATTTTAGCGGGCGTGGCGAAATTGGTAGACGCGCTAGACTTAGGATCTAGTGTTTACACATGGGGGTTCGAGTCCCTCCGCCCGCACAAAAAAGGCCCACAAGAGTGGGCTTTTTTTTAATAAAATTTGTTCTTAAACTGCAAAACAACAACAACACAGACCATGGCAAATGTAATACAAGAGAATATTGGACTACAACACGATAAAATCACGATACAATTAACTAAGGAAGATTATTTGCCTAGTGTAGATAAGGCCTTGAAGCAATTGAGCAAGAATGCTGCAATACCGGGTTTCAGAAAAGGGATGGTGCCTGTAGGTATGATACGTAAAATGTATGGCCAATCAGTATTTACTGATGAAGTGTTGAAAGTTGCAGGCACTCAGCTCGAAAATCATTTAATGGAGAAAAAGGCTGAGATTTTTGCTAGACCCATTCCGAGTGCTACACAACTTCAATATAATTTTGATCTCAATAATCCTCAAGATTTTGTATTCGAATTTGAAATAGGTACACGTCCTGAGTTTGAAATTCCTTTATTAGAAGGAAGCAAGACTTTCCCAGTGTATAAAGTAGAAGTAACTGAGGAAATTATGCAAGAAGAATTAGAAAAGCTGCAATATAAAGCTGGTGAAATGACCGAGCCTGAATCAGTAACTGGTGAAGATAATGTATTGAATGTAATTTTTGATGAGTGTGATGCTGATGGGAATTTAGTGGAAGGCGGTATACATAAAGACAACTCTTTGTTAGTGAAGTACTTTACTGCTGGATTACAAGCCCAATTGATGGGTAAAAGAAATGGAGATTCATTGGTATTTAACTTACAAGACACCTTTGACGAAAAGTTGTTACCAGCGATCTTAAAGGATTTGTCTTTAGATCCTGCTGATGCAAGCTCAAAGGATAAATTTTTTAAATTAAGCATTACTAAAGTAGGCTTGGTAACTAAAGCAGAAATTGGTCCTGAATTTTTCGAAAAAATTTATGCTGGTAGAGAAATCACTACTGAAGAACAATTTAAAGAAGTATTGAAGGCTGAAATACAGCAATATTGGGATACTCAGGCACGAACATTTTTACACAATGAAATATTTGAGTCATTAGTTCACGAAACATCTATTCAAATTCCAGTAGAGTTTTTGAAAAGATGGATGAGCGTGGGTGGAGAAACCTATAAGTCACCAGAAGAGGTGAATAAAGAATGGGGTACTTTCGATCACCAACTTCGTTGGCAATTAATCACAGATAAATTATCTGAGATGTATGATATTGATGTAACCCAAAGCGAATTGGAAGAGGCTGGGAAAGCACAGGTGATGAGTTATTTTGGTCAATATGGTCAAATGCCAGCGATGGATCCTGAGTGGATGGATCCTTTAATCAAGAAACAATTGGCGGATCCTAAATTTAGAGATGAATTGTATCATAAAATTAAAACTGATAAGATTTTCTGGGTGCTTGAACAAAAATTAAATCTGCAAGAGACAGAAGTAACTGTAGAGGAATTTGCGAAAGTTCAGCCAAGTCATCATCATCATCATTAATTGAGTTTTCATAATACCTGAATTTAACTAATTTTGGGTTTATGAAGAATTATGTTTTACTTGTTTATTTACTTGTTATTATAGTAAGTTTTCCTATTAGCTTATTGGCTCAAAATCAGTTGTATGCCCCTGATACAGTAATTCGATATGCTTTAATTGGTAAGGATACAGTAAATAAGCAGCCTTTGTCAAAAGAAATTTATTTGTTTGATTATAAATTTCGTTTGAAGGAAAAGTCCTTGTTTACTTGGAATGTATCAGAAAAGCAATGGCAGAAGAGTAAAAAATTTGAGCTAAGCTATTATCCCACTGAAATTTTAGTGAATTGTTACGATATTGAAGGTAAAAATCAACAAATACAAAGTCAAAGAATTCTTATTCAACTTGACAAGCAAGCTAATATCATAGAAGTGAGCCTGCAGCGTAAAGATCGCTATACCGAAAAGTTTAGTTTAGTTGAAAAGAAAAATTATAAATATCAGCAAGATACCTTGAAGCAATCTTTATATTATCGGATGATTAATCAATTGACATTAGAAAAAGAAGTCAACTATTTGTATACAAAGAATTTAGTTGTTGAAAAGGAAGTTGTTTACAATCAATCAGGACAAGAGTTAAGTAAAAATCAGCGTAAGATTGAATTAAAAGGGAGAGATGTCATTCGGGTTCAAACCATGGAGTCTTCTTTTCCTAAGGATACGATAATTGAAAAGTTTGAGTATTCCGATCGTTTGTTAAGTAAGAAGTTGACTTCTTTAGTTTGTTCAAGTAAAGTAAAATCAAATCATCAGCATAAAATTGTCTATCCTTTTCAGGTTCAATTTTTTTATGATAAAGAGGGGAATTTGTTATCAGAATTATATAGAAAACTCGATAAAGAAAATCTAGTTCGAGCTGATAGGGAAAATAGGTTAGTAGAATGGGTTTACAGTACAAAAACTCCTTATTCAACAGATAAGTTGAAGTTAAATCCCAAAGTAAATGATTTTTTAAACTAGTAGATTTGTCATAGAAATGACAATCAATTTTATAATGTAAACAACAGCTTTTCAAAAAGTAAAATTGGTGGTAATCAATGGTTTGAAAGAAGTTTGCCATTTCTAACCAATATTTTTTGTAGTTTTTTAATTACAAATTAATTAAATAACCAATATTTAAATCGCTGTTTGAAAGTATGATAG
>JAGNOY010000105.1 GCA_017989935.1 Chitinophagaceae bacterium | reverse complement strand
AATACATTTCATCATCAATATGCGTTAGATGATGAAATTGTGATTTGTAAGAATGAATATGTCTTGCAAGGGATTTCAGGTTTGTCGGATATTTTTACGAAAGACTTATATGATAGTTTTTATAAACAAATGAATACGAAGGCTCAATTATCTGGAGGGAGATATAGGCCATTGTCTATCGCGAGTTTTGCAATAGAACAAGAGTTTATTGGCACAAGAGATAATGCTGCTTTTGAACCGACAATTTGGGATAGGAATAAAAATGGGAAGGAAGATAAAAATGAAGACCTCAATGGGGATGGGTTATATAATGAAAGAGATTATGAAGTAGCTGGATTTGGTTTTAGGCATGTGAATAATGTATTGTTTTATGGACTTGCAGTATGTATGTTGTTTGTGTTTTTGAGTCGTGTGGTGTTTAAACAAAATAAGTTATTAGCTTTATTGATTTCATTGTTGTTTTTGGCTCATCCGATTCATACAGAAGTAGTGGCCAATGTGAAAAGTCGAGATGAGATATTTTCGTTTTTGTTTATTATCTTAACTTTATTCGTTGCGCATCAGTATCAGAAGCATAAAAACAACAAATGGTTAGCGTTGACTTGCCTCTCTTTTTTCTGTGCAATATTATCAAAAGAATATGGGGCTACATTATTAATCTTAGTGCCCTTGTCGTTGTATTTATTTCCTGAGGAGAAGTTTAGCTTAAGTAAAGTTTCTGGACTCTTACTCGGATTATTAGCAACGTTTTTTCTTTATATAGGCATAAGATCTAAGTTCGATTTATTGGCTGGTAAAAATGATTTACAGGAAGGGGAGTTGTTGAATAATCCTTTTTTATTGGCAGATGATACACAAAAATTGGCCACGAAATTTTTTATCTTTTTTAAATACTTATGGGCACAGCTTATACCGCATCCATTAAGTTCGGATTATGGATATAATAGTATCCCTTATAAAGATTTTTCAAATTTAGGGGTATGGGCAGGCATCTTGTTTATGGGTGCCTTGGTTTGGTTTGGATTTAAGTTTTTTAAGCAAAAAAATTGGATGGCCTTTGCCATAGCCTTTTACCTTGGAAATATTTTATTAGTCACTAACTTTATTTTTGATGTAGGTGCTACTATGGGTGAACGTTTAGTATTTCATTCTTCATTGGGAATTTGCATGGTATTGGGTTTTGGTATTGTGTATTTGGCTAATAAATTTAAGCAACCCATGTTAGCTGTATTGATTGTATTGCCCATATTAGTTTTATATTCATTAAAGACCATTTCGAGAAATAAAGCTTGGAAGAATGATATTTCTTTAGCCTTAACTGATGTGGAAATTATGCCAGAAAGTACTGCTTTAAATGGGAATGCTTCATCAAGGAATGTGGATCTTTCTGAATGGCCAGCCAATAAAAATAATCAAAAAGAATATTTAGATAAGGCAATTCGTTATGGTTTAAAGGCTGTGGCTCTTCATCCAACTTTTACCAATGGATATTTAAATTTGGGATTAGCCTATGCTAAATTAGAGAAATTTGATAGTGCAAGATATTGTTGGCAAACCGCCTTTAAAATTTATCCGAGTCATCCTAAAAAGCCGATGTATTATGGGATGCTTGCCGATGTGTTTTCGAAGAAGGCTTTAGCATTAGGAGGAAAACAGCAATGGGCAGAAGGGCAAACATGGTTATTGAAAGCTGTAGAGCTTATGCCTGACAATGCCAAATATTGGTATGATTTAGGCGGATTTAGTTTTAACGCAAAGGATTTTGCTAAGGCTAAGGAAGCATGGGCCAAATCGTATCAACTAGATCCGAATAATCCAGAGATTCAAAAAGTGCAAGGTTTTTTTAAATAATACTATTTGATTATTTTATAGAATGATTGACCCTGCTTAGTACTTAAGCTCAAAATATAAATACCTTTCGGTAATTGACTAACATCTATAAATTTCTCTGCTGTATGATATTGAATGGGCATCTTGCTTCCTTGTAGATTCATTATAGAAACATCGAGTAAAGTTTCATTAGTTTGAATCCTTAAGATATTTTCCAAGATTGGATTCGGGTAAATAGTGATTGACTTTTTGACTAGATCATTCGATAAAGAATTTGGTGTACACATACTGCTTGTGTCAATCGTTGGTGCAAATAACTGTGCCATGTGTAAGGTGCGAGTCCAATAAGTATCAATAGAATGACCACTTAAAAGCGGATTCGCAATTTGGGTTAAGCAGTCTGCATAATTACTTGTTGTATCTAGGATATAAGTAGGTAAAGGAATTGATCCTCCTGCTAAATTGTCGATCATTTTTTTAATACCTTTTGAGCCATAAATAAAAGGTCTGTTAATAATCCATTGGCAATTCGATGGCCATTGTGTAGCACAATAGGCAGCCCCTGCATAAAACCTATCATAGTCAAATGGAACAACTAAATCATTGGGTTGGTGATACATATAGAGCACAGGAGCTTTGGTGTAATTATATTGACTGAATACATCCGAAAAAAGAGCACCATAAAAACTGCCTACTCCTTTGATTGTATAAGGTGTCGAAGTTGGATTTTGAGTTCCTAAAATACTGCCCAAATCCGGTCGTTGTAATTGTAAGGATGCAATAGAAGTATCGAGATTGTATAATTGTATGCAAGTATTCTCATAAATCAAATGAGGAGGCGTTGCATTACTAAGATTTCCGCATTGAACTGGTTTTTCATTAGGCATATCAAGAAAGGCTGTGCTCATTGCAATAAATCCACCCGCACTTTCTCCTACTAAATAAATGTTCCTAGGGTCAATTTTATAGGTAGCAGCATTATTTACTAAAAAGGTAATCACGTCTTTTGCATCTTGCATACCGCGATATGCTGCACGATACCATTCTGCAGTATCCTGCATGTTCAAACAGTTCCATGGGAATCCAGTTAAAGAAATATTGCAATTTATTTCAGAACTAGTTTGAAATAATCCAAGTCGATAATCAATGGATGTAGTCACATATCCTCTTTTGGCAAAGTCGCGCATCCAACTTGGTGGAGCATCTATACCTTTATTTCCCCCAAAGAAAGCGCCCCCATGAATGGCAATCAATAAAGGGCGGCCACAAGGTGGCGGAGTATCATTTGTGGGTAAGCATAAGTCAAAACTTAGGTTCCTTGTATTGCCAGCAAAATCAACAGCGCTGCTATAGGTAATTGGTCCTAGTTGTTGAATTTGAAATAAGGTGTCTACCCATTTTTGAGCACTTAAAGTATGATTGAATAAAATAACAATCACTAATAAATTAATACGTTTCATGTTGAATATTTTTATAAATGTAGGCCAGAATCCAATTGAGATGACTAATACATGTGTTTAAACAATTAAATTTACTAGAGATAAAAAAATGAAGTGTTTATAAATCAATTCTTTAATGACAAAGAAAATTATTCAAATCATTCAATTTTAACGCGGTGTTAACAAATATTTAGGGTTGCTGAATAACTCATGGGTTGTTTAAATTCAAAGAAGCTGTGAAAGCATTGTGCTATTGTACATGCTTTCTCAGATGAAGAAGTTGGACAACCTAATAGTAGTGCCTAATAGAAGTCGATCCAGAAAGTTTTGTAAACCAGTTTATATAGCTTGATTTGAATTTGCCTTGCATTTATCATATCAAGGATCATGATGAGAATCAATTATATCAATTAATTACATGTTATTCAGTTAACCCTATATACATTTTTACAGAACTTGCCAGCCCCTAGCCCTGATAGGAATGGAAATCCTACGCATACTAGCTATTTTATTCTTACTGAAAAGTTTATTGCGTAGATTGGAATGGATAGCAGGAAATAGCTCCGAAAAAATAACTAATTGATTCGACACTTCATAATAAAGTGAATCGATTCAATAAGTTTATTACCAAACGTATTGTTTCTTGTTCATCAACATGGCTTCGCCACTGATAGTTTGGTCTCCACTTTCTTTTTCGAAAACAACACAATCATAAAGCACTCTGTTTTTTTCTGGAAAAACTTCTTTGACAGTAATTACAGCTTTGTAAGTTGTGCCTACATACATTGGTTTCATCCACATCATGCTTTGCTTCATATAGATATGTCCATCAGCATACCAAAGTGCGCCAAAGATTTTTGTAAATACACTAGCGCCTAAAAAACCATGTATAATACAGCGACCGAAAATGGAAGCCTTGCCTGCTTCTTCATTTGTGTGTAAAGGATTTGTGTCGCCACTTACTTGTGCATATAGATTGACATCTTCTTGAGTATAGCTGTATTCGTGTTCGAATGTATCACCAATTTTTAACATATTTTATTGCAATTTAATAACATTATAGCCCAATGAAAACTAGGATTAAGTCTTACTTTTGCACCCGAAATCAGAAGGAGAAATTTGATTTAAAAAAACTTTATTACAAGACGCAAATAAACACAAAATGGCAAACAAAACAAATTCCACAAGCAATTTTTTTGAGACTATCGTAGATAATTCTCAAAAAGCATTTGAAACCTTGGTTGATACTACCAAAAAGATGACCAATGGTAATCCTTTAATGACAGAAACTCTTGAAAAAGGGACTGAGTTCTTTAAGAAAACTGTGGATGCAACTCGTGAAAATTTAGATAAGGCTAGTGCTCAAACTGGTACAATTCAAAATGAAATGAAAAATGGTACTGAAAAAGTATCTAATTTCTTCAACAATTGGAAAGACCAACAAACAACTTGGGCTAAGCAAATGCAAGATATGAACACTCAATTTTTGCAACAATCTATGAATCCAAGTGCTTGGCAACAAAACATGAATAACATGCAACAAAATTGGAACAATATGAATACTTCATTCGATATGAACCAATTTACAAACATGATGAATCCAATGAATATGCAAGCTCAAATGGATAAAGCTACTGAGCAATTGAAAGCATTTTGGGGTCAATTTCAATCTGTATTAAATAATAATTACAGCAATCTTTCATCTAATTTTCAGAATGGAACTTTAGCTGATACTTATAAAGGGATGTTTAATATGTCTGATGGCTTTTCAAAATTCTATGAATTATGGATGCCAATGATGAAATCTATGCAAGACAAAACATTCAATATGGATGTTTTTAGCAAAAATCTTGACATGAATAAATACAAAGAATTCATGGATAAGTATTTTTCTTTCATGCCACAACCTTCTCAAGATTACATGAACAAAATGAAGGACATGTTTACTGAAGCTAGCAAGCAAGGTACGGCTCAGTCTACTGAATTCATGAATACCATGAAAAATAGCTTCAATCAAATGATGCCAAACATGATGGGGAATCCATTCAACAATATGTTGACTCAATACAATCAAATGTATAGTCAAATGAATCAGGCAGTTTCTCCTTTTGCAAAATTAATGACACCTAGTAACGATACTAGAAATATGCAAGAGTGGACAAAAATCATGAATGACATGAATGTATACAATGTGAAAAATGCTGAATTGCAATACATGGTATATCAAACAGGTATGAAAATTATGGAGAAAATGGCAGAAGCTTCTATCCATAAAATAGAGAATGGAGAAGAAGTTAGCAGCATGATGAAACTTTATCAAGATTACTTAAACACTTCGGATAAAGCTTATGTTGAATTATTCGAAACTGACGAGTACAGCAAATTAATGGCTGAAGTGAGTGCGATGAAATTGAGTATTAAAAAAGCTGTTGAATTACAAACAGAAAAAATGTTAGTAAATATTCCAGTAGCTACAAGAAGTGAAATGGATGAAGTTTATCAAACAATTTATGATTTGAAAAAACAAGTTCGTGAACTACAAACTGAATTGAAAGGTACTGCAACTAAAACTGCACCTAAGTCAGCGCCAAAAGCAGCAACTAAAACTGCGCCGGTTGCAAAAGTAGTTGTAGCTAAGAAAGCAGCTCCTGCAAAAAAGACAGCTAAGAAAAAATAATATTTTTTTTCAATATAATAAAAGGTCATCTTCGGATGGCCTTTTTGCTTTATACCCTATCATTAATTTTAACTGAGTTAGTAAAGAAATTATTTTAATTTGCGGCATGTCGTCAATTCAACTCTGCTGGTTTCGGAGAGATCTTCGTTTACATGATCATGCCGCTTTATTTCATGCACTCACTCAACACAAGTCTGTTCAACCTATCTTTATTTTTGATTCAGAAATACTTTCCGAATTAAAAGCTGATGATAAAAGAGTCACTTTTATTTATTTGCAATTGCAGAAAATGAAAGAAATATGCCAACAACATGGAAGCGACTTGAAAATTTATTATGGCAAGCCAATAGAAGTGTTTGCGAAAATATTTTCTTCAAATCAAGTATCTGCAGTCTATACCAACCATGATTATGAACCATATGCCATACAAAGAGACCAAACTATTGAAGCCTTGTGCAAGCAGCATTCGATACAGTTTTTTAGTTATAAAGATCAAGTAATTTTCGAAAAAAATGAAGTCATAAAAGATGACGGCACACCTTATACAGTATATACTCCTTATAGCAAGAAATGGAAATTGACATTACAACAAGAGGGACTACCCTCATTTCCATCAGAAAAATTATTGCATAATTTACATCAATGCCCATCAGAGATGATGCTTTCTTTGAATGAAATTGGTTTCGAATTGCAAGAAAATGATTTTAGTTCAATGATTCCTGATGAGCACTTAATTCAACATTATCAAGAAACGCGAGATTATCCGGGAATTGAAGGCACCTCAAGACTAGGAATACACCTTCGCTTTGGCACACTTTCTATTCGGCAATTGACTCAACTAGCTTTGAAAACCAATGAAAAGTTTTTAAATGAATTAATTTGGCGCGATTTTTATCAAGCTATTTTATGGCATTTCCCTCAAGTAGTTCAACAATGTTTCAAACCCAAATATGAAGATATTCAATGGCGAAATCATGAAGGAGAATTTGAAGCTTGGTGTAATGGACTTACAGGATATCCTATAGTAG
>JAGNOY010000104.1 GCA_017989935.1 Chitinophagaceae bacterium | reverse complement strand
AATTACTCACCATCCTTTTCAAAAATCCAAATTTTTTGGTGTTGGATGAACCTACGAATGACCTTGATTTACAAACCTTGCAATTGTTAGAAGAATTTCTACAAGAATATCAAGGTTGTATTTTAATCGTGAGTCATGATAGGTATTTCATGGATAAATTAGTCGATCATTTATTTGTATTTGAAGGCGATGGGGTGATCGCTGATTTTCCTGGTAATTATACCCAATACCGTATTCGTGAACTCAGCAAGGATAAAGATAAAGAACCTTTGAAATCAGCTAGTCATGATGAATCTAAAACAGAAGTAGTAAAGCAGAAAACAGAAAAAATTTCTTATAAAGAAAAGCGTGAATTCGAAACTTTAGAAGCAGAAATGCCTGTACTTACTCAAGAAAAAGCAACTTTGGAATTGGCTATGTCTGACTCAAATACATCTTATGATGATTTACAAAAAGCAGCAGCACGTATTGGCGAAATCATTCAACTTCTTGAAGAAAAAGAAATGAGGTGGTTAGAATTAAGCGAAAAATTAGATGCTTAAGTTTATTTGATTAAGGTAAAAGAAGCTTGTTCTTGTTTTCGCGAAATAAGAAGACGATAAATTCCTCGAGCTAATTGATTCGTCGCTATTTTATTTTTCTGTTGTAGAACTTTTTCACCAGTTAGTTTTAGGATGATTTGCCCAAACGAATTCATCAAAATAATTTGATCAGAGGCTTCTATACAATCAACTTGAATAAATTCTTGAAATGGATTTGGATAAACATGCAGGCCCAATTCTTGACTGAATGTCAAACCAGTTACATTGGTTATATCTAAGGTATTACTCACTGCACTATCAGGTTGTAAACATTGTGTTGGACTAGTAAGCACCGCTTTTACTTGATTATTTCCAGCCACAATTTGAGTATTCCAACTTGCAGTGGAAGTGCTTGTTTGATAACTATTATTCAAATACCATTTAATAGTGTAAGGTGCACTCACATTGGTGTTTGCTGTATAGATAATAGGATTTCCTGTACTCCCTTGAAGCAAAGAGGAAGACACTGAAAGATTTGGTGTAATCCAAGAATTAACTTCTACAAAAATGGTATCCGAATTGCTACAACCCAAGGCATCTGTTACTGTGGCAGTATAGGTCGAAGAAGTGGTTGGTGTAATACTTATATTATTGCTAATGCCATTACTCCATAAAACCGAGGTTCCTCCAAGAGCATTCAATGTAATAGATTGGCCAACACATAAAATAGGTAAAGTAGGAATACTACTTATAGAAATGATTGGAGCAGCCAATGTTGTATACACAGTATCCAAATATGCCATACCAGCTCCATTACTATAAGATACATGAAGGAGATGTGCCCCTACAAACGATGGACCATACACAAACGTACTATCTAACACATTATAAAATATGGGATTGCCATCTAAAGTAATATCTACATTACCGATAGGATTTAAACACTTACCAACTTGCGCCGAACCATTTTCACAAAGCATCGATGGAATTTGATTTAATAAAGGAATCTGTGGTATTACAGGACAAGCAATCATTAATGGTGATGAGATATAATTGCCTGAACCTCCATTTCCTAATTGTCCAAAAGCATTTTCACCCCATGTATTTAAAGTACCTGTAGTTTTTAACCCTGCACTATGAGTGCCTTTACTTCCATGAACAAAAGACCAAGTTGTATCTGTGCCTATCTGTATAGGGTGGTTTACGTTAGCAGAAGACATATTTCCTAATTGACCGCTGTTGTTTCCACCCCATGACCATAAACTACCTGGCGATTTAGTAGCTAAAGAATGATGATAACCGGAACTGCAACTTGTCCATGCAGAATCTGCACTTATATTAATTGGAACAAACGATTCAGCGAACTGGAAATTTCCAAGTTGACCAGATGAATTAATACCCCATGCCCATAAAGTACCATTTGTTTTAACTGCAGTAGTAAATTTAAATCCAGGTCCAATGACAAGCCAATTACTATCTACTCCGATTTGTGTAGGCGCATATTTATTCACATTGGTACCATCACCTAAACCACCACTTGGATTCCAGCCCCAACCCCAAAGTGTTCCATTGTTTTTAATCGCAAAAGAATGATCATCGCCTGCAAATATTTTATTCCAATCATTGCTACTGCCTACTTGTATTGGTGTATTGGTTTGAGTTGTATTTCCATTGCCTATTTGCCCATAATAATTTGCTCCCCATGACCATAAAGTCCCATCAGTTTTTAGCGCTAAAGTAAAACCATTGCCACAACTAACTACTTTCCAATTCGTGTCACTTCCAATTAATGTAGGCGTATTTCTATTTATCAAAGTCCCATCTCCAAGCGCACCTTGCGCATTGAATCCCCAGGCCCAAAGACTTCCATCCAATCGAATCGCTGCACAATGCGAAGATCCAGCGCTGAGGCCTTTCCAAGTTGAATCAGTACCTACAGGAACTGGACTAATTTTAGATATATTACTTCCATCACCTAATTGACCATAATAATTATCACCCCAAGCCCAAATTGTATGATTCGGCTTCAATCCAATTGTATGAGAGCCTCCAGCACTAATTGTTTCCCAACATTGAGCAAAACAATTATTTACAATGAAGGTAAAAAGTAACAAATAAAATCCCCATTTTTTCATATGTTCAAAATTGTATGGCAAATTAATTCAATTCTACTAAAACATAGATTATTAATTTAAACCCTTCAAGCTTGATGTGTATATCCCGTTCATTCTTTTCCTTACCCACGACTTGCAATCTTCATGCTTTCATTTAGCTTTGCCCCATGCAAGTTTATTTAGACCTTCTACAACACATTCTGGATAAGGGCGTATCTAAAACCGACCGCACAGGAACTGGCACCACCAGTTGTTTTGGATACCAAATGCGCTTCGATTTAAACAAAGGATTCCCTTTAGTAACCACCAAAAAGTTGCATCTAAAGTCCATCATTTATGAATTGCTTTGGTTTATCAAAGGCGATACCAATGTTCGATATCTGCAAGAAAATGGCGTTCGTATTTGGGATGAATGGGCACGTGAAGATGGAGATTTAGGGCCCGTTTACGGAAAGCAGTGGCGGAATTGGGTTGGAACCGATGGAAAATCTCACGATCAACTCAAGGATGTCATTCATCAGTTGAGAAACAATCCAGATAGTCGTAGAATCATTATTAGTGCATGGAATGTGGGTGAATTGTCCGATATGGCTTTAATGCCTTGTCATAGCTTGTTTCAATTTTATGTCGCCAATAACAAATTAAGTTGTCAACTTTATCAACGCAGTGCCGATGTATTTTTAGGCGTGCCTTTTAATATTGCTTCCTATGCCTTGTTCACCATGATGATAGCTCAAATTTGCAATCTCGAATTAGGCGAATTTGTGCATACCTTCGGCGATGTGCATTTGTATAATAACCATATCGATCAAGCCAAGTTGCAATTAAGTCGCACTCCATTCGACTTGCCAACGATGAAACTAAACCCTGAAAGAAAAGAAATTGAAGATTTTGTGTTTGAAGATTTCACCTTAGAGAATTATCAATTTCATCCGCATATCAAAGCAACAGTGGCCGTATAAATTATTATCAATTCATGAAAATTTCTATCATTGTTGCCTGTTCTTCAAATCAAGTTATTGGTGTAGATAATCAATTGCCTTGGCATTTACCTGCTGACCTTGCTTACTTTAAAAAATTGACTACAGGGCATCCTATACTGATGGGTCGTAAAACGTATGAGTCCATTGGCCGACCTCTGCCCCATCGAAAAAATATTGTCATCACACGAAATAAAAATTTTTCAGGCGAATCACTTGTTGTTTTTCATTCTCTTCATGAAGCGATTCAAGATTGCAGAGACAATCATTACCCTGAAATTTTCATCATCGGTGGCGATAATATTTACCAACAAAGTCTGGATGTATCTAACAAAATTTACTTAACTCGAGTCCATACAATCATACATGAAGGAACTGCCTTTTTCCCAAAACTTGATCCTACAACGTGGAAGATAATTTCTAGTGAAAAACATGTGGCTGATGAAAAAAATCATTTCGATTATGATTTTGAAGTATATGAAAAAAATGTGCCTCATTCATGAAACATTGGTTCCTCATTCGTCAGTACCTTTCTTATCTATTAAATGCCAAATCAGCCCATGGCGTGCATTCTCCTTTCGTATTTGATTTTATAAACTCTGTGTTACAAGCATCGAAACAGTCTCAAGATTACCAAGCGATTCAAGCTCTTAGAAAACAACTTTATGCAGATCAACATCTCTTGCATGTCGAAGATTTTGGCGCAGGTTCTCTCATCAAGGCTACACACCAAAGAAAGGTATGCGACATTGCCAAAAACGCTGGTCGTAATCATAAATTCGGCAAACTACTTTCAACCCTAATTCAACGCTATCCAATACAAAATGTGATCGAACTAGGCACATCCTTAGGCATCGCCACTTCTTACATGGCTAGTGCAAAACCCAATGTACAAATTACGACCCTCGAAGGCAGTCGAGAAATTGCAGCCTATGCTACTAAAAGTTTCGACTATTTACAACTAAAAAATATCAAACAAGTTATTGGAAATTTTGATGAAGTTTTTTTACCCACGCTTCAGTCATTAAACTCGATTGATTTAATTTTCATTGACGGCAATCATCGCAAAGAGCCCACTTTACGCTATTTTCAACAAGCTCTTCCTTTTTTGCACGAACACAGCATCCTCATTTTCGATGATATACATTGGAGCCCCGGCATGCAGGAGGCATGGCATGAAATTAAAGCCCACCCTTCCGTAACTTTATCTATCGATTTGTTTTATTTTGGCCTTGTTTTTTTCAACAAGGAATTCAAGGTCAAACAAGATTTTATTTTAAAATTTTAATTGGGCGTACCCCTTCAGAGCAAGGGGCCGGGCTTTTGTTCCAATCCATCTCGTTTTGAAGAACGAGATGGGATTTCCACGACAATCCCTTACGCGGCATTCCAGTTCAAATGATTGTAGTTTCAATGAAAAAAGCATGATGACTATCCGCTAAAATACCTAATGAAGGCTAGTGAACACCAATGACATTACTCTAATACCAACATGTTGAAAAACATAGTTGAAGATAAATTCTTCATGGAAGAGACGGCCTAAGATTCGAGGCAAATAAAAATATCGAAATCGAAGCCAGACTTTTATCCACTGTTTGAGCACTGACGAATGTTGTTATTTGTCGAATATCTTTATGTGCGAGTTTGGATAAAAGTGGCGTAGATGAAATTATTTTTATGCCAAGAATCTTCAGCCTAGACTTTTTGCTCAACTTTTGCGTCATGGCAAAAGTGGAAAAACAATCGGGTATCTTTGCGGATAATCATAAAAAAGCTTGATGATAAATATTCATTAATTCCCCTACATGGAATAATCAAATTCCTTAAAAAAATTTTGGCCCAAATCGTTTAAAAGCTTCTATATCTAAAGCTTCACGATGAGAAGGATGAGCTAGTTCAATCAAGGCATAAGCCCTTTGCTTTAAATTCTTACCAAATAAATTTACATATCCAAATTCAGTTACCACATAATGTACATGAGCTCTTGTTGTCACTACCCCAGCCCCTTGCTTTAAAAATGGAACAATTTTCGATTCCCCATTTTTCGTCATACTACTCATCGCAATGATAGGTTTTCCGCCTTCAGACAAATTAGCCCCGCGAATAAAATCCATTTGTCCACCCACTCCTGAAAATTGAAAAGTCCCTATTGAATCTGCACAAACTTGTCCAGTGAGGTCTATTTCTATGGCACTATTAATTGCAGCCACTTTAGGATTTTTTGCAATCACATAGGTATCATTTACATAAGCAGATTCAAGAAAAGAAAAGGCAGGATTATCATCTATAAAATCATACAAATCTCGACTCCCAATGGCAAAAGTTGAAACAATTTTTTGTCTATGTTTCTTTTTAAACTTGTTCGTGATAATGCCTTTTTTGTACAAGTTTATAACTCCGTCTGAAAACATTTCGGTATGCACACCCAAATCTTTATGTCCACCTAATTCCATCATTACGGCATCTGGAATAGTACCTATGCCCATTTGCAAAGTGGCACCATCTTCAATGATAGAAGCGCAAAATTTTCCAATCTGAATATCTTCTGGTGTGATATGAGAAAGATAATTGACTTCAGGTAAAGCTTGTGTTGTTTCTACCACTTGATGAATTTCACTTAGATGTATGAGCCCGTCTCCAAGAGTTCGTGGCATGTTTGGATTGATTTGTGCAATTACACATCGCGCTTGTTTTACAGCAGCCTTTGTTATATCAACAGAAACACCTAGTGAACAATAGCCATGTTTATCAGGTGGAGAAACATGAATCAAAGCAACATCTAAGGGTAAATACTGTGCTGCAAACAATGTCGAAATCTCACTCAAAAAAATAGGAATATAATCTCCTCTATCATCATTCACAGCCTCACGCGTATTTGCAGAAACAAATAAAGAATTTATATAAAAGCTCTCCGGGTAATCGACTTGCAGCAACTTCATTTCACCTAAGGTTGTTATAGAAACAATCTCCACTTGATGAAGTTCGTGAGCTCTTCTGCCTAAGGCTTCTGTTAAAACTAAGGGCGTTGCCGCACTGCCTTGAACAAATACTCTATCACCAGATTTAATTTTACTTACAGCTTCATCCGCACAGATACTACGCCCTAATTGATTCATTTGATTTCATGATATTTTGACAAAAATAGCTTAACCCAGATGATAAACAGACTTTATCTATCATGTCTTGTTTGATATTAAAGTTATGTCTTTAAAGTTTCGAGGCATAGATTATCTTTGCGCTTGTTTTAAAATCATTCATTCAAACAATTTCGTTATGGTTCTACTCGATGGAAAATTAGTCTCGCTTCATTATAAAGAAGAAATCAAAAAAGAAGTTATCGCCATTAAGGAAAGTGGCAAACGTCCACCACATTTAGCGGC
>JAGNOY010000103.1 GCA_017989935.1 Chitinophagaceae bacterium | reverse complement strand
TATCTTCTTCTTCTAAATCCTGATTGACTAAATGTATATTCATGGTTGGGCAAAGGTAAGGTCTTACATTCTTTTTTTACCATAAATGAAAAGAGACCTCATTCATAGAATGAAGTCCCTTCTCTTGTTGATAGTTGCTGTTTAGTTAGCTGATCGAATACAGTTATTCCAATTTGGGGCAAAATTAATAAATAACATTCCTGGTGGCATCCACATACCCAAGGCCATTCCCCCGAAAGCAAGCCCTTTGTATACAAATCCATTGGCATTGGCTCCATTCCACGAAGAGGCTCTCATATCCATTCCCGGTGGAAAATTAATCACCCCACCTACAGGAATAAAAATATTGTTGCCTGGTGCCATGTTGAAATTATCCCACAATCTATAACCCGATCTGCTTTCATATTTTTTAACATAAGCAGTATAAGAATCAGGAATAGTACCATAAGTAATCAAATGTTCTATTACGTTGTTATCAGCCGCAAATTGTCGCAAATCTTTGGCTTGCAATTCTTTGGCATACAGGTCTTTCATTTCTTCGTGTTGTTGTAAAAAGGCCTCCTCTTCTTGGTGATTATCAAAGTAAAAATACTCGTGATGATTGTTGAGGGCAGCTTTCAAAATTACAACCGACTCTGCGCTGCCATAGCTTGGAATTTCAGCCACTGAAGTAACAACTTTCCCGTGATAATAATGAGTGGCATCACTGCTTAGTTCTTGTAAATCTTGGGAGTTTATACCATTTTCAACGATGGCTTGTTTTTGACATGAAGTCAAGGCGAAGGTGATGCTAATCAAAGCAAGAATTAATTTTTTCATGATTTTATAATTTAATTTAAGAAATGGGTTTAGTTGATTGATGATGTTTTATTTACAAATCCAATGGCTACGAAATTGGCATGATTGAAATGAATCCATATGGAAGGACCTCCATATATAGGCTGATCCCACATAGTTAGATTGATTGGCATACCGCCCACTACCCCACAAGCAGACTCTGCACGATTGCTCCATCCAATCATTCCCAAATTAGGGCGAACCCCATTGACTACATGAAACGGTCCTGTGTAATTAATGAAGTCATAGATTACACCAGTCGGACGAGTTTTCTTTACGACCTGATCCATGTATTGTTGAAACTCATCACTAATGGTGTTGGTTTTTACTGTGCGCTCAACTTCTCCAATTTGCACGGCGTATTCATGCAACTTTCTACATTGTGCTGCCTTAACAGCTAATTCGTGCATGGCAGGTTGTCCTTTGACAAACTCTTCTGCCATAGCAGGTGTATCGAAGAAATAGAGAGCTGGTTTATGATCACCATATTCAGAAACAACCACTACACGCTCAGGTGCATTAAAGTTGGTGATTTCTTCTTTTGAAAATACTTGGGTTCCATTGCAATAAATTTTTGCTTCTGGACTAAATAATTCTGTGGATGATATCTCAGTAGTTGGGTTTAAAATTGGCGCCTTTTTTTGGCAAGAAAATAAAGTAGCTGATGTAGCGATAAGAACAATAATTAGCTTTTTCATGATGTTATGTTTTTTGTGTGAAAAATGATGTTGGTAGGTTATTATGTTTTTTCTTGGGAAGCTGGATTTGTTTTTCGATTCCGGATTTCGTTAAACATTTCATTCGCTTTCTGATACAAATGTAGAACCATAATTAACCGCCGCCAATCCCGTAAAGGGGTATAAATAGAAAAATACCGTAATACGGTATTAGTTCAATATCAATACTTTAAATCAATTTTCTAAGATAAAATCTGTCGTGTTACAATGGTGAAAACCATAGTGAAATTGAGGTTCCTTCTCCTTTTACACTTTTCACCTCAATGCGAATTCCTAATTCATCTGCTAATTTTTTAACGATACTCAATCCCAAACCTGTACTAGGCTCTCCGGCTGTAGGTCTTGAATTTATTCGCCCATATTTTGTGAATAACAAAGGCAATTCCTCTTGTGCTATACCAACTCCATAATCACGAATCGTCAAAATTTTTGTGCCAGCTTGCTCATGTATCACCACTTCAATATGCTTGGACGAATTAGAAAATTTAATTGCATTAGATAAAAGATTTTCGAGTATTCTCCATAAATAAGTCTGATCGGCCAAGACCTGAATTACTGGTAAAGTATAACAAGCATCAATCGTTATACTTTTTTGTGCGCAATACTGCTCAAATGATTCGATCACACGTTGTGTCATAGCCACCAAATCAATTTCTTTCAACACTAGTTGTTTGGCTTCTACAGCAAAAATTCGTTCAACATCTAAAATCTTTTTTATCATCTCTTCACCATGTTGTGTAGCCTCACTGATTCGCAAAATAGCTTTTTTCTTCTCTTCATTTAAACCTGAAGATTCTGATTGCAACACACTATTCCATAGTTTAATATTTGCAAACGGCATACTTAAATCGTGACTAACAATACTCAACAATGAATTTTTTTCGTAATTCAATTCAGATAATTTTTGATACTGCTTATGAATTTGTGCATGACTTTGCTCAAGCAAGCGATTCTTTTTATGACGCTGCCATAGAAAAGCTATAAGCAATGAAATAACGAGTAACAAGCTAACTAATCCAATAATCAAATTTCTCTTTTCAAGTTCCTTTTGAAATATCCTAGATTGAAGTAACTTATTATCCTTTTCACGTTGTACTGCATTAAATTTTTCTTGCATTTCGGCTGTACTCTTCGATGCTTCTTCATTGACAAACTCATGTTCCAGTTTAAACAATTCTTGACTGATCTCAAATGCCTTTTTATAATTACCCAAATCCACGGCATCAGCCATGTAAATTTTCTTCAACGTAATCTCAAGGAAAGATGATTTTAACTCATGTTGAATAACTCCTGCCGAATCGATGTATAACAAATAATGAGGTCTATCGTGTAGGCTCAAATAAGCGGCTGCCATATTTGAATAATCAGTAAACAAGGTTGACCTATCTGATTGGTCACGATGTATACTGACATTCACCTTAAAATAGGGCAATGCTTTATCGGGTCTACTAGTTTCAAGAAAAAGGGCTCCGATATTATTATTTACTGTAGCCACACCTCGTTCATCGCCAAGCGATTGCTTAATTTTCAAACTACGTTGATAATAGCTAATAGCTTTATCAGGCTGATTTAATTTTCGATAAATGATTCCTAAATTATTATAGCTTGATGTCACTCCCTTTAAATTTTGGATTCGCTCATTAATCACTAGGGCATCATTGAAAAATTTAATGGCCGACTCATATTCTTTGCTCTTGACATGTATCAATCCCATGTCAATATTTAACGAGGCTTCCAACTTCTTAAAGCTAACTTCTTTAGCTGCACTCATGGCCCACAAAAAATGTTGAACCGCACTATCACGTTGATTTTGCTCATCAAAACTAATGCCTTTCAATCGATGAAAATAAGCAGTTGTATTTTTTAACCCTTTAAATTCTTGTTGAATCGTTTGTGCCCAATATGAAATGCTATCAAATTTTTCGACAGGCAAATTCAATGCATAATCATACAAGGAATCTAGCTTCGCCTCTTCGGTGGCTTGACCGAATACCATACCAGCTGCATGTAAATAGACAACTATCCAAATTAAGCGTTTCATGCAAGTAATTGATTTTTGAGTGCATATTTCACCAACCCAACTGTATTATGCACACCCAATTTCTGTATGATGTTTTTACGATGAGTATCAATTGTTCCTACGCTTAAAAATAGTTTTTCGGCAATTTCGGCATTACTGAATTCACGACAAATTAATTGCAGCACTTCTACTTCGCGTGAAGTAAGAATGTCATTCATCGCATTCACGGTGATGGTCTGCCGGTAATCTGGCAAGTGCGTTTGATCCTGTTCCATCTCCGGCGAAAAATATTGCCCCCCTTTGGCTACAATTTCAATGGCATTGGTCAACTCAACAATGGACGCGTTTTTTAGCAAATATCCTTCAAACCCAAGTTTATCAAGTTTATGTAAGTGCCGACGGCCTCTCATCATGGTGAGGTAAATGACCTTTTGGCTCGGTTTTGTTTTTCTTATGGTATCTAAAATCACTTCGGCATCGGCATCTGGCAAATGAACATCCAATAAAAATATGTCAGCTTCAATATGATTTAAGTTTTTTAAAAATGCTTGCGCCGATGTTTCATGTCCCACAATATGCAATTCCGGATTTTTCTGTAGCAATAGCATTAATCCTTCTAAATAAATTTCCTGATCTTCTAATAAATAAATTCGAATCATGCTCAATTTTTTTTAAAGACATCCTGTAAAAGTATCATGAATAGCTGTGATTAGGGAATCCTCCACCTAAAATACCCTTTTACTTGATATGTGCCTACCTCTTTGCAACAAACCATATGCCGAATTTTGGGTGAAATATATTTCTTTATGTAAATTCACCTCATGTTTGCTATCGTAGATATTGAAACTTGTGGCGGAAAATTTGCTTTCCGCAAAGGCCGAATTATTGACATTTGCATTTTAGTGCATGATGGCTTGCAAGTGATTGATAAATTTTCTACCTTAATAAATCCTGAGTGTCATATTGGTAGTTTTTACACCAACTTATCTGGTATTACAAACGAGATGGTGAAAGATGCCCCGCGTTTTCATGAAGTAGCTAAAGAAATTTTGAACTTTACTGAAGGAAAAATTTTTGTGGCGCACAATGTAAGCTTCGACTATAATTTTATCAAAGATGAATTTTCTTCTTTAGGATTTAAGTTCAAACGTGATACCTTATGCACAGTGAAATTAAGTAGAAAACTCATGCCTGGAAAAATTTCATATAGCCTGGGAAAACTTTGTGACTCGATAGGTATTGAAATTAAGAACAGACATAGGGCCGAAGGAGATGCAGTAGCCACAGCAGTTTTGCTCGATCGTTTACTACAACTTAAAACGCAAAGTAAAGAATATCGTAGCAAAAGTGTGAGTCAAATTATGTCGACAAGAATTGATGCGATAAAAAAATATATACTTGACAAACTACCTGAAAGCTGTGGCGTATACTATTTCAGAAATCAACAAGGCGATATAATTTATATTGGTAAAAGTGTGAACATGTATACACGTGCGCAAAGTCATTTTAATACCGATTTAAAAAAAAGTAAAGCAATGTTGCATGATTTGTATCAAACAGATTTCGTAGAAACAGGCAGCGAATTAATTGCTCTTCTTTTAGAATCTCAAGAAATAAAAAAATACAAACCCTTTTATAATAGACAAAGAAAGAAAGATGTGTTTACACATTGTATTGATTTTTCTTCAGATGAAGAAGGTGTCCTCAATCTAAAAATTGTGCCTTTTGATGAATCTGAGAAACGAGTACTCGCCTTCACTACTTATACAGCAGCTAGAGAAAAATTAGAACAATGGATAGATCGTAAAGACCTTTGTTTGCGCTATACAGGTTTAACCTCTGAGGGCAGCGTTTGCTTCAATCATCAAATAAAAAAATGTCGGGGCATTTGTGCAAATCTTGAACCTGTTGAAGAATACAATAATCGTGTACAAGAATTGTTACAAGAGTATAGTTTTGATCATCCAAATTTTTTAATTCTAGAACAGGGCAGACAAGGTCTGGAAAAATCATTTGTATTTATACATAATTATCAATATGCAGGTTATGGGTATTTAGATGAATCTTCTCAAATTACCAGCAAAGAAGATGTATTTAGTTACCTTACTCAACAAAAAACACATCCTGACGACCATGACATTATCATGAGTTGGCTAAAGCAAAAAAAACGATATACCTTAGTTTTAACAGAAAACAACTAGTATGAAAAAGCCTATTGTTTAACGTGCATCAAAATCAACCACTACCCGATCACTTGTGGGATGAGCTTGACAAGTAAGAATAAACCCGTTTTCGACTTCATCCTTTTCTAAGGCATAATTAACTTCCATATCAACAGAACCTTCTATCACTTTGGCTCGACAAGTACAACACACACCTCCTTTACATGCAAAAGGTAAATCGGCTCCTTGTTTTAATGCAGCGTCTAATATAGATTCACCATCATAAGCCAACTGAATATCCATGCTTCTATCATCTACCTTTATAGTCACTGTACTCATTTTCCCTTTATCGGCTTGATGAGACTCTTGATAAGCTTTCTTTTTTTCGCTTGATGAAGAACTATTAAACAATTCAAAACGAACTTTTGATTCAGCAACACCTTGATTTAGCAAGAAATCTTTTACACTCAAAATCATTTCTTCGGGACCACAAAGAAAAAATTCGTCCATCTCCTTCAAATCAACCAATTGCTCAAAGAGTTGGGCGCATTTTTCTGAATTTATTCTACCAAAATTTAGTTCGCACTCTAAACGTTCTCTACTTAAAATATGCACCAAATGCAAACGTCCTAAAAACTTATTCTTCAATGCTTCTATTTCTTCACGAAACATAATGCTTTGCACTTGTTGATTGCCATACACTAAGGTAAAGGTGCTATGTTCATCGCCCAACAAAGTGGTTTTAAGTAAACTAAGAATAGGCGTAATGCCACTTCCCGCAGCAAATGCCATATAGTGCTTGCCTTTCTCAGATACCGATTGCACAATAAAATTCCCCATAGGTGTCATCACTTCCAATTCATCTCCTACTTGTAACCCTGTATTGGCAAATGTCGAAAACTTACCTCCTTCAACTTGCTTAATCGCTACACGAAAATCTGGCTCCATTGGGCTACTGCAAAGGGAATAAGATCTTCTCACTTCTTCGCCATCTATAGTCTTCTTTAAGGTAATGTATTGACCGGCTTCAAAAGCAAAATCTTTTCTAAGACCTTCTGGCAAATCAAAGGCAATAGATACACTATCGGCCGTTTCTTTTCTGATTTCTTTTACACGAAGTGCATGAAAATGCGGTGATGACATATATGATTAGTTTTTGACATTCAATAAATATAAAATACCTCTATTGAATGTCCGCAAATATAATAGAAAAATGTAGTCTTCATAACGACAGGATCACTTAATATTACTTAAGCCATTCTCCTTCATTCAAGGACAACACTTGTCTTTT
>JAGNOY010000102.1 GCA_017989935.1 Chitinophagaceae bacterium | reverse complement strand
TCTATAATCAGCTTCTCCTAAATTCGATCTACTATATTTCATGAAAACAACTGATTTCAGAAAGTTTGAAGGAAATTAGGTGATCAATTAGTGCATGTAATACCCCTGTCTGTTCGAAAAGCTTGTATATTATTTACGATATATCATTTCTCACAAGCATCTTCAACTTCTATATCATCGTATAAAGGACAAATTGCATTATTCTCATTTAAACGTTTCCTTGAATTTGAGGCACTAGTGAAACAAACAGTCCCTATTTAAGCGACACTGATGCAAAACCAATATTAGCAGAAGTTTTATTCTTTGCAGTTGGGTATTGTCCATTTTGCCATCACCCAATTAACTTTGTATGGGTACATTTCATAAGATGAATCATCCTCGTTAATTATGTATCCTTGATCAAAATTTATTTTTGCTCCTCTCATTAATATTTCAGCATTTGTTATGTCACCTTTTTGCAATAAACATAACCCTTTATAGTATTTAGCATCAGAGAAATTGTTATAATTGTTAAGAGTTTTGTCAAAAAAAGTAATCGCTTTGTCGTAATTCCTCAATTCATATTGGATAATACCCATATAAAATAAATCTAAAAAATGGATCCAATTTTCACCATGCTCATGTTTAGTTTTTTCAAAGTCTTTTTGTAAAATTTGCTCAGCTTTCTCAAATTCATTTAATTGCAAATAGCATAGTGAAATATAAAATGGGTAGGAATGGTCATTTTGATAGCTGTAGCCAAATTCTTTTTCAGCCATTTCCATATCAGCAATCGCACCTTTGTAATCCTTCTGAAAGATACATTTCAAATAGCCTCTTCGCCCTAAATAATTTGCCCTATCAAGGAGTACAGCTTTGTCATAACAAAGTACTGCTAAATCATACTTTTTCGTTTTCCAAAATGGCAATGCCTTTTGTTGCCAAAGCAAAGCAATTGTGGAGTCTTGTTTAAGCGCGAGATTAATATTATCGCCCCAACTTTGCAGTGTATAGTGGTATTTATAAGCTCCATTTACTAAATACTTATCTATAATTGTGTCTTGCTTTGTAGTAAGGCTTAGTACTTGTCCAAAAGTGACATTATTTAAAAGAAGTAAAACAAATAATGTGCTGTACTTTTTCATTTTTATTTTCGTTGTTTAAGGAGTCATTTTTTTTGTCAAAATTGCTACTAACATCATAAATACAAAACAATACCGTTGTGTGCAGCATGTTTGCGCCAGGGATTGTCGTGGAAAGCGCACTGACGGCTTTGGGTCAGTGGCTTGGAACAAAAGCCCGGTGGCTTATTGGCCCTAAGGACAATAAGCAAGGCGCCCAAAAAGAAAAATCAAGCATGAAGAGCTTATTTTCCGCCGAATACTTTTTTCAGCAAACCCGTAACTTGTGCTGCAGGATTAGTTCTAATGTTGGCTTCCTCTTCCGCTACTTTTACAAACAAACCACTTAAAGCTCTTTCAGTAACATAAGCGGGCAAATCCGTATTGACTTTATTTTTTGTAATAGGTAATCGATTATATAGTGTAAAAATATCGTTCCAATATCTTGTGGCATCTACCTTCCCTAAAGATTGCTGAATCACAGGTCGAAATGCTTGTGTAAGCGCCCCTGTAGTAACTCGCTTTAAATATTCAGTGGCTGCATTTTTGTTGCCACGTAAAATATTAAGTGCATCATTGATATTCATGCTTGTGATGGCATTGATAAAAATGGGTACTGCTTTGCCTGCAGCATCTTCAGCGGCGCGATTTAAACTAAGGATTAATTTATCGCATTGTTTATTAAATCCGAATGAGCGTAAGGTTGTTTCAATATTTCTAGCCTCAGGTGGCATCAGTACTTTAATCATTTGGTTACCAAAGAAACCATTGGTTACATTTAATTTTTGAGAGGCATTTCTAGCTCCGATTTGCAATGCTTCTTTAAGTCCACCAACAATTTCAGTATTACTTAGTCCACTGCCCAATCCGCTACCAATGCCGCCATTATTGCCATTTTGACCATTTTTCCCATTCAGCAATTTATCTGCTTTTTTAAGATAGTCGTTTAAAGTTTGCGCTTGAGAGTTCAGGCTAGCGAAAGAAATCATCAACATGAACAAGCTAAGTTTTTTAAATGAGTTGTAGGTTTTCATTGTAAATAGTTTATGGTAAAAAAGTGAATTTCAAATGTATTAAGTAAATGGATTGATTTTAGTTAATTCAATGAAAATAGCTATTGATTATTCCTAAAGACACCTGTTTACTTTTCCACTTTTGCCTTAATGTCTCGTCACTAATGACGAGAGCAAAAAAATAATCTCATCTACGCCACTTTTATCCAAACTCGCACATAATTATTTTTGAAATATAACAACATTCATTTGTGCTTCAAACAGTGGATAAAAGTTGGGCTTCGCTTTCAATATTTTTCTATGCCTCGAATCTTAGGCCGTCTCCCACATAAAGAATTTATCGTCAAAAACGTTTGTAACATGTCAATAATAGATGTGTAATTGTATTGATTAGACTCTTGGTCGTTCAATAACTAAGTCACTAGTAAGAAGTCCTGTATGGCTCGTACAATCTCATTTGCATGTTCGCCATACAACATAGTTTGATGATTTCCTCCGACTTCTAGATAGGAGGCATTTTTCATTTTTTGTACAATTTTCTTTGCTAAAAAATCAGGTAATAGCGGTTGTCCTAAAGTATATTCTTCAACAGCGTTGAGGAGTAAAGTTCGTTGTTTCATTTCTTCGAAATAGGTTGCCCAAGGCTCTTTAGAAGAAGCGATGGCAATTTGCGTAATATCGGCAATACTACTACGAGGCTCCACTGAACCGTCAGCTGCGGTAGCAACATCTGCTTCATAATAATGCAGCATAGCATCATCCCAAAAATGAATATATGGTGCTTGTTTTACCTTCTCTATATACGCATCAAAATTGTCAAATCTGATATCAAGTCGGCTAATAGCGGGTACCAACATCTCTGCCACTTTCGGATTCATTTCTGGGGCGGCGTCTAACACGATTACTTCTTGCACCCTATCTGGAAAATGATAAGCCAAATAAGTAGAAAGAAGGCCTCCAAAAGAATGCCCACATAAATAAATACTTTCGATGTTTAAATTATCTAACAAGCCAATGATATCCTCAGCATGTTCTCGAATACTATAGGCAAAAGCAGGTTTGGCGCTCAATCCCCGACCACGCAAATCGACACTGATCACCTCAAATTGCTTTGCTAAACCTGCCTGTATTAAACCTCCAAAGGCATGTGCATTGGCTGTGAGACCATGCATTAATAGCAGCTTAGGCAATGACTCATTAGCATAATGTAGATAATGCAAATCGATGTCATTGACTTGAATTAGTTGACTAGAAAATAGTGGCGTGTTCATATAATAAATTTATTGAGCTGTCCAACCTCCATCAATGGGCATGGTTGTTCCGGTAATGGATCGAGCATCATCTTCGGCCATAAACAAGACAGCCTTTACGATAAGATCAATTGGAATAAACTCTTTGATAGATTGTTTGGCTAGCATCACCTGACTAATGACTTCTTCTGCGCTAAGATGAGTAGCTTTCATTTGATCTGCAATTTGATTATCAATAATCGGGGTGTGAACATAACCCGGACACACTGCATTACAAGTGATATTATACGGAGAGCCTTCAAGAGCTAAGGTTTTGGTGAGACCCAACAATCCATGCTTTGAAGACACGTAGGCACTTTTATTTTCGGAGGCTACAAACCCATGCGCTGAAGCAATATTAATAATTCGTCCGAACTGTTGGGCTTTCATGCTTGGCCAAACCAGTTTGCTTAACAAAAAAGGGGCTCTTAAGTTAATGGCTAGAATCGCTTCCCATTTTTCTTCAGGAAAGTCTTCAATAGGACTTACAAATTGAATGCCTGCATTGTTGATGAGAATATCGATGGTTGCAAATTTATCTAAAGCCGTTTTTACCAAGTCATGAATTTCTTCTGAATTCATCAAATTGGCAGGTGAAAACAAATACTCAATACCATGCTCCGTTGCAATTTCTTTAGCAATTTCTGCACCATTAGATTCTAGTCCATTAAAAATAATATTGTAACCAAGTTTGGCAAAACCGATAGCAATTCCTTTTCCAATACCGCTGGTGCTTCCTGTGATGAGGACAGTTCTTTTATGCATAAATCTGTGACTTATTTCAAATTGATGAGTAAACTTTCGATGACCTTAGGATACCACTCATGTTCGAGCGCAAGCACCTTAGCAGCTAACGTTATTGCATTATCTGATTTGGTAATGCTCACTTTCTTTTGAAGCAACACGATACCCTCATCGTAATTTTCATTGACCATATGAATTGTCATACCGCTTTCTTTTTCTTTAGCAGCAATTACAGCTTCATGCACAAAATGACCATACATGCCCTTTCCGCCATATGCAGGTAATAAAGCGGGATGAATATTGACAATTTTGTTGTTGTACGCTTCCACCATATATTCAGGAATTTTCCAAAGGAATCCAGCTAATACAAGTAAATCGGGTTTATATAAATCTAGGGTATCAAGCAACACTGCGGATTCAAAAATATCTTTATCGACTAACAAAACATCCAAGCCAAACTCTTGGGCAATTTTTATTACCCCAGCATCAGTTCGATTGGTGACCACTAAAGGAAAATGATAAGAAGCATGATCTTTAAAATAAGTAAGGATGGCCCTCACATTGCTTCCGCCTCCAGAGGCAAATAAGAGAATATTCTTCATGAATAAAAATAGGTTTATTAATAGTGCGACTCAATAGTAAAAAACGACAGCGACAAAAATAACTCATTTTGATGTGAGAATGACAAATACTAAAAATCAAATTCTGCTTACATGAAAATCAGTCCGTTAATTCAAATAGACATGTTCATATGCGGTAACTAAAAACTGCGGCAAGGATTGCAGCAAAAAGCTCACAGCGACGAAGGAGCGAGGACTTGTAGCGAAAAGCCTGCCTGCCGCCCAAAAAACAAGACTAAAATTTAGTCCAATCAAAATTAGGAACAAACACCTCGTATCCTTTATTTTTGCGCTCTTATGAGAACAGAAATACAAAGCATCCTTACAGGCGAGCAAGTCGACTATCAAACCACCGTGATGGGTTGGGTAAGAACTTTTAGAAGCAATCAATTTATTGCCTTGAACGATGGAAGTACGAACAACAACCTTCAAGTAGTAGTAGACTTTACAAAGTTTGATGAAGCCCTCTTAAAGCGCATCACCAATGGAGCTTGTATTGCAGCGACGGGAAAAGTAATTGCATCATTAGGAAAGGGACAAAAAGTAGAAATGACTGCTGAAAAGATTGAGATCTTGGGAGATAGTGATGCAGAAGCTTATCCGTTGCAACCTAAAAAACATAGTTTAGAATTTCTTCGCGAGATTGCACATTTGCGTTTTCGCACGAATACGTTTGGCAGTGTATTTAGATTACGTAATGCCTTGACTTATGCCATTCATTCTTTTTTTCAAGAGCAAAATTTTTTAAATATTCATTCACCGATTATTTCTGCGAGTGATGCTGAAGGCGCCGGCGAAATGTTTCGAGTAACAACCTTAGATTTAAATAAATTACCCTTGGACGAAAACAAGGAGATAGATTTTTCTCAAGACTTTTTTGGCAGAAGCGCGAACTTAACTGTAAGTGGTCAATTAGAAGCAGAATTAGCTGCCATGGCCTTTACCAAAGTGTATACATTTGGTCCAACCTTTAGAGCAGAAAATTCAAATACAGCAAGACATTTAGCAGAATTTTGGATGATAGAACCCGAAGTGGCTTTTAACGAATTAAAAGATAATGCAGATTTAGCAGAAGCCATGATGAAGTATGTAATTCGTTACGCCATGGAAAAACATCCTGATGATATTGCCTTTTTGGATGCTCGTTTAGCAGAAGAGGAAAAGCAAAAACCCACCCAAGATAGAGCTGAATTTGGCTTGATAGAAAAGTTGAATTTTGTATTGAATCATGATTTCGAACGTGTGACTTATACTGAAGCTATTGACATTTTACTAGAGTCGCCGGCATACAAGAAAAAGAAATTTCAATATGATGTAAAATGGGGCATTGATATGCAAAGCGAGCATGAAAGATATTTAGTTGAAAAGCATTTCAAAAAGCCTGTCATTGTCACTGACTATCCAAAAGAAATCAAGGCCTTTTATATGCGTCAGAATGATGATGGAAAAACTGTTGCTGCGATGGACGTTTTGGCTCCTGGCATCGGCGAAATTATTGGCGGATCTCAGCGTGAAGAAAGGCTAGATAAATTGGAGCAACGCATGAAAGAAATGCATATTCCTACCAAAGAAATGTTCTGGTATTTAGACACTAGAAGGTTCGGAACTTGCAAACATGCAGGCTTTGGTTTAGGCTTTGAAAGATTGGTGCAATTTGTTACAGGCATGGGCAATATCAGAGATGTAATTCCATTTCCTAGAACGCCTAACAATTGTGAGTTTTAAGTTTGCATAGTATTTGTTATTGAAGAGCTCAGCTACTTTATCGTATTATTTTTTTGGGTGGCACACACGCCCGTCTGTCACATTTAAGATACAAAGAAAAGCCGGACAGGCTATCACTCCTACGCCGCTCCTTCGCAAAGCCTCAGGATGCGGGGTATCCGTTCTATCGTTGCCACAATACAACATAGCATTGAGGTAAAAAAGTGTGCATGCGGGAATAACTTAAAAATTAGTCTCGTCTTATAAAATACAATTCGTAGAAAGACTAATTCTTAGCCAAATAAAACAAGGTGTTTGAATTATTAACATCAAGAATTTGATTGGCCGCTTCATGAATTTCTGATGCAGTAACACGATTGTAATTATCAAACTCTTTATTCATCAATTCGGCATCACCAAGCAATTCATAAAATGCTAAATTATTTGCCCTACTTAACAAACTTAAATCTTCAAAAGCAATCATGCTTTCTACTTTATTCTTTATTTTTTCTAACTCCGACTCAGTAATGACTTCAGCTTTCAATTTATCTATTTCTTCGATGATGGCGGCATCAGCTT
>JAGNOY010000101.1 GCA_017989935.1 Chitinophagaceae bacterium | reverse complement strand
ATAGAATGTGATATTCTGCATGATGGTCGACTCGATTATTCAAATGAGATCTTAAGTACTTTCGATATAGTCATAACTTCCATTCATCAGAACTTAAAAATGACTGAAGACAAAGCAATGGAACGATTACTCGAAGCCATCAAAAATCCTTATACCCGTATTTTAGGCCATCCTACAGGACGATTATTACTGAGTCGAAAAGCTTACCCCATAGATCACAAAAAAATAATTCATGCATGTAAAGAATATCAAGTAGCTATCGAAATCAATGCCAATCCACGCAGATTAGATATCGATTGGCGATGGATCAATTACGCCATCGAACAAGGTGTGCTTTTATCTATAAATCCTGACGCACATAGCTTAAAAGGAATCGATGATATTCGTTTTGGTGTATTGGCGGCACAAAAAGCTTTACTTACCTCCGCACACAACTTAAGTTCTTTTTCCTTAGCACAATTCGAACATTTTCTTACTCTTAAAAAAGTATAAAATTTTTATTATCATTTGGGCGGCACACAGGCTGTTCGTTGCAAGTCCTCACCCGAATCGGCTCATGTATTTCGTAAAAATCATCATGGTAAAGCCTCTCGGGATCCGGGCTTTTCACTGCCATCCTTGCCGCAATACAAACTGGCATTCATCTCTTATAAATGAGTAAAGTGCAGATGATTTTCTTCTATTCAACACCGAATTCCATCTTTACAGTAATGGTAGCGGTTTTATTGATATTCGATGTGTTGAAAGCACCACCGTAAGAAAAATCTTCATTTTCATTTTGTCCAGTAATCTGAAATACACCCATGGTAGCTTTTTTCACATTACCTAAACCAGCTTTTGCATGCTGCGCAATAGTTTCTGCTCTCTTTCTTCCATCTTCAGAGGCTTTAGCTAACAGTCCCACTTTCAAATCGCCCAATTTAGTAAAGTAATAATTAGGCGACGAGGAAGTTAATTCGACGCCTTGTTGTATCAGTTGAGTAATTTCCCTAGAAATTTGATCTACTTTTTTCAAATCACCCGACTCAATCGAGATAGATTCAGACAATTTATAACCATTAAACACAGAGCCTGTTTGTCTGCCATTCTCATCATAAGTGGTATTAAACAATTTTTCAGTATTAATCGACGAAGTGGTAATCTCCTTTTTGCTTAATCCTTGCTTTTGAATATAATCCATCACAATAGCTTCATCCTTTTTTAAGGCATCATAAGCCTCCTGCATGTTGAATGATGTTCTAGAAAAGCTCCCACTCCAAACACACAAATCAGATACAAAATTGGTATCCGCCGCACCTGTTACTGCAATCACTTCGGTTTGTTTAAACTTGTAGGTATAGGCTTTTGAAAGTATAAAGGCAAAAATTAAAGCAATCAAACATGCTAAAAGAAGCATCATATTTTTATTCATAAAAATAATTTATTGGGTATGAGTTAAAAAATTATAACTTTTTCGGCGCAATAACTGCAAAATATGACCTAAATGTTAAATATTTTATATATTTGGTAAAATTTATAAAATATTTAAAGAATTATGAAAAAAACTTACATTTCACTTTCATTGTTGATGTTATGTCTATTGGGAATGACTGCATCAGTAAATGCACAAGCTAGACGTTCTAGTTTTAGAATTGATGCTCCAGGCGCAATCGCAGGGTATCGAATTATCGAAGAAGCAGATATGGCCGGCACCTCTCCTTGGGGATCAAGTATTGATTCTGCCTGGGAAAACATGACTGTTGGTTATGATCCTTCAAATCCAGAAGGTTGCACAGCATATGCACCGGGTACTTTTACAGGAAAATTTGCCTTAGTTTATAGAGGTGGATGCGAATTTGGCGCTAAAGCTCTAGCTGCACAAAATGCAGGAGCCGTTGGTGTTATTATTGTAAATAACCTTTTAGGTGTTGCTGGTATGGGCGGTGGCGCAAGTGGAGCTTCAGTAACTATCCCTGTAATCATGGTTACGAACCAAACAGGAAACGCCATGAAAACACAAATTGTAGGAGGAACTCCTGTAACGATTTCATTAACAGGTTGGAGATTTGATTCTTTAGCGAATCCAAGAGATATTGGCTTCATGAATGATGGCCCAGTTCACCCTGATGCTAAAGCAATTCCTGTTCACCAATTATCTACTCAATTCGGAAATTCAGACGAAAGATTCCGTTTATTCTCTGGTTCGGTTTTTTACAATTTTAGTACTTTGTCTTGGGACACTTTGTTCCAAAAAGGTGTGCTTGATTCTAGACCAAGTTTAATTTCGGGCGGTTTCAGTCCTGTAGATTCAAACTCAATCACATGGACCTTTTCAACTCCAGTTGCAACTACAGATTCATTATTACAAATCATCATTGACACAGTAAATACAGTGGTAGAAGGCTTTGATATGAATGATGCTGCAAAAGGAACTTACAAAATGACCAATATGCTAAATATTGTTCCTAATCCAGAAACAGCTACAGCTTTCCAAAACAATGATTGGGCTTATGAATTTCATGTAAATGATTCTATCTATGCTAAATGCAACTATGATTTCTCTAAAAATCAACCGGTTGTCAATAGCTATATCAACGTAGCTGCAGGAAACACAGAATGGGGGCCTGTTTTTGAATTTAGAAACAAAAACCAAAAAGCACTTAAATCTCAAGTTGTTGTTATGAGAGGTGTAATTGATGATTCTTTATTTACTGGCCAAGAAGTTGCAATGACTTTATCTAAATGGGAAGATGGCGACGCAAATGGCGTAATTGATCCAAACACCGAATTAATCGAAGTAGGTAATGCTTCTTACATTTTAACAGCATCTGATATCGTGCCAATCGGTGGTTTAGTATTAACTATGAATATGAATAATCCTGCATCACCTGGTGCACCTATTTTGATGGAGCAAGATTCTAAATACTGGTTAAGAGTTAAAATCCCTGGTGGTGACGGAAACTTCGCCATAGGTGCAGACTATTATTCTGATTACACAGCTAACTTAAACTTTGGTTTAAGTGAAGGAAATCCTTTATTTAATGGTACTATGTTTGGTGGCGGATTTGCTAATGCAGGTTCTCCTTCAATTGCTTTAGTTTTATCTAAAGATCCAGAAAGTGTAAAACAATTCGAAGCTTTCAATGGTGAAGTAAAAGTTTATCCTAATCCAACAAGTGATGTGGTGAATATTGCAGTGAAATTGCAAAAAGAAACAACTACAATGAGTTATGAAATTATGGATGTAACTGGTAAAACAATTTCAACTTCTACACGTAACAATGTAAAATCTGATGTATTTACTTATAACACCAACAAATTATCTGCAGGTAATTATTTTGTAAATATTGTGACAGACTTAGGCAAAACTCAAGTAAAATTTGTAGTAGCAAAATAGTCCTCAACTTTTAATATTTAAAATGGCGCACTCAAAAAGTGCGTCTTTTTTTGTATCTGTAAATATCAATACTTCTGTACATTTGCAACATGTCATGTGGAACAATACCCCCTTCGTCTGAAAATCAGCGAATCAAAAAACCCGATTGGTTAAGAGTTAAATTACCTATTGGCGAAAACTACAAACATGTAAGAGGACTTGTAGATAAACATAAATTGCACACCATTTGCGAAAGTGGCAATTGTCCTAACATGGGCGAATGCTGGGGAGAGGGCACTGCAACCTTTATGATTTTAGGAAACACTTGTACTCGATCTTGTGGTTTTTGTGCAGTCTCAACAGGAAGACCTGATCCTTTAGATTGGGATGAACCGCAGCGAGTTGCCGAGGCTATTTACCTGATGAAGGTGAAACATGCAGTAATCACCAGTGTAGATCGAGATGAAATCAAAGATGGAGGATCCATTATTTGGGCGAATACCATTAAAGCTGTCAGAGCACTAAATCCGTCAACAACTTTAGAAACCTTAATCCCCGACTTCAAAGGAGAAGTCGAAAATATTCAACGAATTATTGAAGTGGCCCCAGAAGTAGTTTCGCATAATATCGAAACCACAGAAAGACTTACTCGACAAGTACGCATACAAGCAAAGTATCACCGAAGCATGGAGGTAATTCGTATCTTGAAACAAGGTGGCATGCGCACTAAAAGTGGCATCATGCTTGGTTTAGGTGAAACTAAAGATGAAGTTGTACAAACCTTACAAGATCTATTTGACAATGGTTGTGATGTGGTAACTATTGGACAATATCTTCAACCCACTGCTAAACATCTGCCTGTAGTGAGATTTGTGCACCCTGATGAATTTGCGGAGTATAAAGAAATTGGCTATCAAATTGGACTTGATCATGTTGAAAGCGGGCCATTAGTTCGATCTTCATATCATTCTGAAAAGCATTTATTTAGCGGAAGAAAATAACTACTCAAATTTTTATATGGAAAATTTTTTAGACTCAGCAAAAGAAAAATTTAATGAAATGACAGAGTCTGTTGGCAGTTTGCTTAAAACTGATGTAATAGATTCTATGAAAAATTATGGTATTGAAAAAATTAATGAGGCTTGGCAAGAAATTGAAAATGCTAGCTCAGTATTTCAACAAACTGGTTATAGCATCACCAATATCAGTATCAATTTATCTTTACCGCCAACATTACAACTTAGCTTAGATCAGGTTGAAAATATTTCTGATGCTGATGAAGAAAAGCTATTAGAAGAAAATAAAAACAAAAATTTTCTGTATCCAATACTAGTAGCACTGTTCAAAGCCAATGCCATTCAAAAATCAATTAATTCTGTGCAATACAAATTTACAGGGCTAACCATTGGTTTAGGAATTTCACCAAGCATTGACATGAAGTTTACAAAAATAAGTTGATTTGAAATAACTCAATTTTAAAGGCATGATTGAAATAAAAATTGCTTTTTACAACGAGAAAGATTGGCCTAGATTTTTGGCCATTGTAGATGATAAAGAGAATCTACACGAACATTGGGAAGATTGGCATCAATCATATTGCAAAACAGTAGCTGACTTACAAAAATTGAAATTTGTTGTAAAGAAAAAAGTGATTGATTTAGATAAATTAATAGCCTATTGCAAAGAGCATAAATTACGAAATAATGGCGAAACCCGATCTCGATTCACACAATTAGGTTGAGCTCCGTTTTATAATTTACATTGCCTTTCTACGATAGTCTTAGAAGTCATGTTGATCCTTCTATTTTATAGAATTGAAAGCTTCATACTTCAAAGTTTCAAGATTACAAATCTCAAACAAGTTCAACATTAGATCATTTTTCTTGCTATTGACAAAACCGCCGATAGCAGAAAGGCATTACAAATTTCGCACACTTGTTATTTTGAAACATCACGAATAGTTGGAGTTTTGTAGTACGCGTTTTTAGCGTAACAACCCTACAAGCCTGACGCTTTCGGTATGAAAGATATTAGTCTTGCTTTCTTCCAAGTTTGTCCCTGCTAAATTTGACTTTATCTAATTTGCACTTATCTTTATTTGTATATTTCTTCTTTTAAAACACTACATGAAAAAAACCTACTACTTTCTTTCCATGTGGGTGCTTATTCTTTTGAGTAACACATCACAAGCCACAGTCTATACGAATGCTAATTTAATTACGATATTAGACAATGCCGCAGCCAATCCTTTTCCTTCGGTCATTTCAGTCTCAGGAACAACTAGCGCGATTACTAATATAACAGTGACCATCAATGGACTATCACATCCCTGGGTACATGATGTTAGTCTTTTACTTCAAGCACCAAGTGGCGAGTCGCTATTGTTGCAGAGTGGCGTTGCAGATGGGTATGGTGTAAGCAATTTAACCTATACTTTTTCAGACGCAGCACCTGCGCAACTTTCAGCTGTGAATACTTATGTCAATGGTACTTACAAGCCTACAGGATACTTTTGGGATATGTTTGATAGTCCAGCACCACCTACCCCACCCGGATTCAATACGTATCAAACACCCGGACCATTTGGAAGCAATACCGCCACATTAGCCTCAGTATTTAATGGCCTTTCTGCCAATGGCAATTGGAAACTTTTTGTACAAGATTTCGCGGATGGCGATGCAGGTGAAATTAGCGGAGGATGGAGTATCAATATTACTACAGGCACACCACCGCCCTGTCCGACTGATATTATCATTACAGGCAATTATGCACAAACGCTTACCGAATCAGATACTTGGATAAAAGGAGATGCTGTGCTCACTTTCGATCCTTCGGTGTATGTAGCCTTAGAAGCAGATTCAAATAATGGGTATATACTTTTTGAACCAATCACTGTAAATGATTATATGCTAGCTGAACCTATGGCAAGTGGAGCTATGATAGCAGAAGTAACTGATGGTTGCAGTCCATTGAAACCAACTTCTCAAGCTCATGTTTCATCTATAGAAAACAAAACTGTATTATATCCGAATCCTTTTTCAACTAGTTTTATAGTAAAAAATACTGCTTGGCATCATACCTTGATACATGCGAATATCACTTCGCTTGAAGGTAAAAGTATGTTACAACTCGATACACGAACCCAAGGAGATCAGCTAGACATAAACATGAGCTCATTACCAACGGGCATGTATTTGCTAAATCTACATTACGGTAATCGAAGAGAAGTCTTGAAATTGATGAAGGAGAAGTAATTGAAGGGAAAATCATTCAAGCGAAAATCATATGATTATCCGTAAAGATACCCGTTTGTTTTTCCACTTTTGCCATGACGCAAAAGTTGAGCAAAAAGTCTAGGCTGAAGATTCTTGGCTTAAAAATAATTTCATCTACGCCACTTTTATCCAAACTCGCACTTAATGATTTTCTCCATAGAGCAACATTCGTTTGTGCTCAAACAGTAGATAAAAGTTTGGCTTCGATTTCAATATTTTTAGCTGCCTCGAATCTTAGGCCGTATATTCTATGAAGATTTTATTCAATATTTTGGTATTAGATTGATGACAACTGAGTTTATTAGTTTCGTTATGTAGCTTAACGGATAAACATTGAAAATAAATATACCTTTAGGAAGTTATTGCGGCAAGGATTGCAGTGGAAAGCCCGCATCACGCGCTCTGGCGTGGGAGGACTTGCAACGAAAAGCCTGTGTGCCG
>JAGNOY010000100.1 GCA_017989935.1 Chitinophagaceae bacterium | reverse complement strand
TAAGTGATAGTATTTAGCAAGCCTACATCTAAAATCATTTTCTCTACATATAACGCTCATAAAACGACCTATGACGCATAATTAGTTTGTCAAATAATTATTACATTTCATCTTTGGAATATTAAATAATTAATACAATGACAACAAATCAAATAGCACTCGTAAAAAAATCGTGGCGTGCTTTTAAAGGCATCAATCCAGAAGTTGTAAGTGATTTGTTTTATACCAAATTATTTACCGACAATCCAGGTTTACGTAAAATGTTTCCAAAAAATATGCAAGTACAATACCAAAAGTTGTTTGATATGTTGCAAGCATTAGTAATGAATTTAGATAAGCTAGACACTATGCTTGAAGATTTGAAAGCTATGGCTAAACGACATGTAGGCTATGGTGTAAAAGAAAGTCATTACAAATTGGTTGGTGATGCTTTGCTTTGGACTTTAGCTAAAGGGTTGAGTAACGATTGGACTGAAGAATTAGAAAATGCGTGGGTGACTTGTTATACCGAGATTACAGCGTGTATGGTTGAGGCTGCATATTCTTAATTGAGAATATAAAATTATTAGGGGCTTAGGATTTTCGATGTAAAATAGTCTTGTGATATGAAGTAACATCTGCGAAATTCAAAATAATCCATTGAATCTGTGTTCCAAACTTTACCTATCCATCCATTTCTTAAACTCCGGACTTTTCAATCGGCTCATGTCAATTTCAATTTTATGATTGGGCTCCTTTAATTTAATAATCAATTTCGAATTTTCTACAGGTTTCACTGTTTGTATGGCTTCTACACTAATAATGATTTGGCGATTTGCTCTATAAAATAATTGTGGGTCTAACAATTCTTCTACTTCATCAAGTGTATTATAATCTATTTGATACCTTTCTCCCGAAAACAAATAAACATAATTCAAAGTTTCTTTACTAAAGCAAGCTATATCTTTTACATTAACTGGCATCCATTGATTGCGAATATTGACAATAAATTTTTCTTTAAAAGAACTTAAAGCACCTTTATTCAAATAGGATTGCAAAATGGCATTTAAATCAGCGTTTTGTGGTACATCCTTTTTAATAATTGCCTTGCATTTATTAATCGCTTTTGATAACTCGTCTTCATTTACTGGTTTTAATAAATAATCTACTCCATTCACTTTAAAGGCTTGCACAGCAAATTCGTCATAAGCTGTTGTAAATATTACTGGACACTTTAATTCAAAGTGATTGAAAATTTCAAAACTAATACCATCGCTCAATTGAATATCCATAAATAGTAAATCGGGTTCTGCATTTTCTGCAAACCACTTTTTGGCTGTTTTCAGGCTTGGTAAAATAGTCAGAATTTGAATGTCGTCGGCTACATTTTTAATTTTACTTTCTAGTACTTTAGAAATTATTTCTTCATCTTCTATAATCACTGCTTTCATGTTGGTTCATTTAAATTAAAGGAATTTTTACTTGGTACTTTTTTCCATCTTCTTCAATCAATACAGGCTTTTCTGACAAATATTTGTATAAAGTTACAAATTGTACTAAGCCTTTTTTATTTGAAGTCTCAATTTTATTCTTGCGTTGTAAATTATTCTTTACGACAATATAATCGTTCTCAATAAAAATATCTATTTGTAATGGCGAATCGGCATCAATGATATTATGCTTGATAGCATTTTCTATTAAATTTTGTAAAGTAACTGGAGCTATCTTATGTGTTACATATTCATCTGGTATATCAATATGCACGTTTAAGCCTTTTGAAAATCGAGTGAGCTGTAATTTAATATATAGTTGTACAAATTTCACTTCGTCTTTTAAATAAACAGTTTCACTGTCATCGTGTTTTAATATATATCTATAAATGCCCGACATTTGTTCCAAAAAATTGCCAGCTAATTTTTGATCTAATTGAATAAGTCCGGAAAGTGAGGTAAGAGAATTAAATAGAAAGTGTGGATTTAATTGCTGCTTTAAGCTTTCATACATCACCAATGATTTTTCCTTTTCTAATAGTTGAGCCCGACTTTCTAAATACATTAATTTTTCTTTTTGCAAAAGTCGATAACGATAAAAGGCATATATACTTCCAACAATAAGTGAAGCCAACAGAAAAAGAAATAAAGTGGATTTGTAAAAAGGGGTATTTATTGTGAAATAAAAATAATTTTCTTCAGATAGCCATTTTTTATTAATTCCTTTTGCTCGAACTCGAAATTTATAATTGCCAGATGGCAAGTTATTAAAGCTCATACTATTCATACTATTCACTTTGTGCCATTGCTCATCTATCCCTTCCAACATATATTCAAACTCATGCGGAAATATGGAATTATCTACAAGTAAGCCAAATCGAATCAATAAAGAATTTTGATTCGATTTCAATTGTATTTTATCGTTTTTATTCGGAAAATAATCTCTATCCGAAATTGAGATAGCGCTAAACTGAGGAGTTTTTTTAATAGGTACATTGTCGATATGCTCAGGAATAAACTCAAAAATATCATTATACACATTCCCCATAATTACGCCATCCTTGCGTTGTGTAAGATTATTAAAGTAGTTCAATTTATTCTCGGCATAAGGAATTGTAAAATTCACGAAATTATTCTCTTTAATACTAAATACAGATACATGATTATAATAGGTACACCAAACCCTGTCTTTAGAATCGGCAATTATTGCATGCAAATGATTCGATGACAATCCATCTAAATCACTCCAATATTTTACTTCATTGGTACGTGGATTGTAACGATAAATTCCAACTGCCTTGTTAATAATCCATGCGTTACCATTCATGTCCATACTTCCTTTAAAAAAAGATTCTCCTTTTTCAGCAACGCTATCTTTAATTATATTCATGGTTTTCGGCTTTCCATCATCCCCTTCGTAGCCAATATAATTATTGTCGTAGGCCCAAATAAATTTTTGATTAGGTGCATATAATAGATGGCGAAAACCGTTATTTATGTTTCTACTCGAATCAGGATTTTCTTTATGAATCCAATGTGTAGCATGATTTAATTTATTATATGCTAAAATTTTATTGCCATTAGCAAAATAATATTTAGTATCTGTTTCTTGAAAACTCTGAACAATAAAGTCATCAAATTGCTTTGGTAAAAGAGTAGAAGGCATGAACGATCTTGAACCCTTCTTTCGTTGCCATGCACCATAACCGGTTGTTACTAACACATCATCGTTCACAAAATAAATATGAAATACATTACCCGGTTTCAACCCTAAAGTATTTGATGGGAATCTGTTAGGATGATAGATATTGTATGTACTTTTTTCGGGAAAATATTCGATGATATCATTCTTACTAGTTGATATCCACCAACTTTTGTCTTTCGGATTTTCGGCTATGCAATAAATAGCTGTTGATACTAATTCAGGAATTTTCGTGGGCAAACCACTCGCTCTGAATATTTTTTTATCCGAGTTAAAAATAGAAATACCACTGGCAGTGCCTATCCAGACACTACCATTTTCATCTTCTAACGCATCCCAAAAAAAATTGCTAGCTATAGATGTATTATCGTCATCGATACTTTTAATATGATCAATTCTATTTTGATTTTTGGTATGAATACAAATAATATTGTACGACCAATTACTTAACCATATTCTTTCTTGTTTATCAATCATCATCGAATTTATTCTATCCAAATCAGCTTCCTCCTTATAACTTAATTTTTGGAGTATAGATTTTGTTTTAGGATCCAATTCAATTAGAACTCTGTTTGTGTTATCACTAAACCATATTTTGCCAGTTGGAGAAAGCGCCAATGCCGATGTTGATCGAATGGTAAACAAATCTTGATTAGGCATGTTGGTATGATTGAGTAGCTTGTTTTTCTGGATATCATAAAAATTTAACCCATTAGGCGAGGCGAGCCACATACCATGATTCATTTCATCATATAACATTCTATTTTTGCCTAATTTAAAATGAAAGAAAGAATCTTGATTAGGATTCAAACTTATTACAAGTTCAAATTTATTATCGTTAGGATTGAATTTAATAAGTTCCAACGTTGTGCTTGCATATATATTACCTTGTTTATCACAAATTATATTTTGACCGATATTATCATAACAATCTTTTGGGGCATCGAAATTTTTAAACAAGTTGTTATTTGGTGAAAAACAAAAAAAACCTTTGTCCGTTCCGCCCCAAATATTACCTTGTCTATCTTCACAAATACTTTCAATGGCATTGTGAGGTAAAGAATTTCTATCTCGTTTTCTTTTAAAGTTATGAAAATGCGACCCATCAAAACGACTTAACCCATTTTGTGTGCCTACCCATAAGATGCCTTTACTATCTTTCAACAAGCAAAAAATAATATTGTCTACAAGACCATTTTTTTCACTGATATTATGAAATGAATAATTATTAGATTGTGCCCATGTTAAAGAGCAAATACATAAACAACATGTGATAAGAATAACTCTTTTCATGAATCAGCAAGGTAACTTCAATTCGTAGATAAAGAAAATAATTTAACTTTAAGTGTATGGAATTTTATTTAAAATGTAGATAATTGTCATTGAAGTGTAATACTACAGATCCCCATTATTTATAAATTAGCATTTATCAAAATTCGATATATTCATCTATAACTGCATCGAACTTAGACTGCACCGTTTGACAAAAGCCATAAGAGAAATCTGTTGGCTTTTCTGTAGAAACTGCTTTTACACCCACTTCAACTTATGTGCCATTTGTATGGCTTGTGCTTTGCTATGCACATGCATTTTTTCATAAATTTTTGTGATATGTGTTCGCACTGTCAATGGACTAATAAATAATACTTCGGCAATAGCTTTATAATCATGACCAGCAGTTAGCAAACGTAGTATGTCCATTTCTCGCTCACTAAGTATGAAATTGTGATGACTCTTATAAGATTCTACGTGATTCTTTACCCAGAGCAAAGTTTTTCTTGCAATGGCCGGACTCATAGGTGCGCCGCTTGCCTCATGGGCTTGCTTGATAGCTTCTACCAATTCGATGGTACTATCTTCTTTAAGCAGATATCCATTGGCGCCTGCTTGTATGGCATCAAATATTTTTTCATCATCATCAAATACGGTAAGCACAATAAATTTAATGTCGGGAAAACGAGTGCTACCTATAGCTATGGCTTCAATGCCATTCATTTGGGGCATATCAATATCCATCAACACTACATCAGGTAGTAATGATTGATCTGGATTATCATTTAAAAGTTGAACAAATTGTAGCCCATTCGCCGATTCGCCGACAATTTGAATACTATCTTGAAAGCGCAATTTTTCTTTAACGGTTTCGCGATTAATTTTTTTGTCATCTACAATTAGAAGTTTAATCATTTGAGGATAAGTATTGGTTACAAAAGTAAATTAATTCACAACAAACTTTATACTATGTTGAACCATACCCATTTCTACGAGTAAAGCAAAATAGATTCCTGGTGCAAGAGTTTGCTTCTCTATGCTTATTTGTTGTTCAGCTTCTAGTATCTTTTGTCCGTTGATAGTATAAATTTGAATCTTACCATGTTGTCTGTTCCCTATGATATGAATTGATTGTTTCGAATAATTAGCTTGGAGTTGAAACATATTATTTTTATTCGTAACCACGTTGGTATTACTTCTATATTTAGCTCCATCAATATCTTCGGCTTCTACTACAAAATATTGCAATGAGCTATTACTTGGTGCCACAGAAGTCTTATATACATAGGTTGATTTGGTTGAGGATATATGTTGGACAGTCTTGTAATTTTTATCATCACTACTTTCTAAAATATTAAAGTTTACCACATCTTCGCAGCCCACACAGTTCCATGATAACTGATGTGTTTGATTGGCTGTTGATACTTGTAATCTTAATTCATGAATGGCCAAAGGGAAATTTCCTACTTGTATCCAAAATTCACTAAAGTGTGTTATATCAAATTCCAAATAATACATACCATAAGCAGTGCCATGGGTAATTTGAGACGAGGAAATAAAAGTAATATTGCCTCCTGTTGGATCATACACGCCATCTTCATTTAGCCCATCGTATTGTATGACAGACAATTGTGAATGAGTGGCCAAAGTACTCACATAATTTTGGAGGTTATTAAAGTCGGCTAATGAATAGTATAATCTTACCCTCTTGGTGCCATTGTACTCCGTGGTTGGATTGATGACAAAATGCCTACGCATAAAATAGTTGCCCCCGTATGGTATCGCATTAGCCTCGACATAAACACTATCTACACGATTATCAAATGTTAAACAATCGCTTCTTAACGAGGTAAGTACTTGGTTAGGTTGAGATGAATTGAATGCATGTCTCCACTCATTATCATCCGTTATTTCATTACTGAAAGTAGTATTCAGTGTGCCTGTAGAAAATTGTGTACTTAGATTATTGGTATTGTATTTATTATTTAAATAGGTGTAAACCTGATTTCGCTCTGCTGTGGTAAGTATTTTATTATATACAATAAGTTCGGCTAAATCACCACCAAAGTGTGGAAGCGTACTTAATGGAGATCCGCCTAAATATAATGGGGCATTACTTAATGTATTCGTCATTTCTGACCCAACCACGCTTCCATTGGTATTAGCCAGCAAAGTTTGATTGTTAAACATCTTTACCTGATTTAAGCCAGTTAAGGATTTATCAAATTGAACATTCATGGTATGATAGCAACTATCTGTGACCGCCGTTTTACAACTCGCACTAGCCGTACCATTTCCGTTGAGCACAGCACTATGTCCATTTGTGCCGCTCATGCTATTTTCTATGATGCTAAAAGCATTTGGCGTAGTTGGATCACTATTGTGGGTGATAATAAAACCTTCCTTATGTGATTTAGCTACATAAAAAACCTCTATTTTATTCACTGTAGTAAGGCTAATAGTCGGGGTAGCCATATAATCATTCAAGCCATCAAATCGAACGATGGGCTCATTATTAATTTGGTTTGTTTTGTATCTAGGCTTTTGAGTGGCTGTTGTCATACTTACATGATTGCCTAATTGACCTTGATCCTGCCATAAACTAACTTCATTATTCCCATTAAGGGAAACACCTTTATCAGCTTTCAACCACAATAAGGGGTCGCAATT
>JAGNOY010000099.1 GCA_017989935.1 Chitinophagaceae bacterium | reverse complement strand
GAATAGATCGTCTTATTGATCCTATGATCAGTAATTCTTCCTTGTGGCCAGTTATAAGTTCTTATTTTGGCCGATCGATCTCCTGTACTTACCAAGGTTTTTCTACTCTTTGATATGGCCTCTTCGTGCTTTCTCACTTCTTCCTCATAAAGCTTAGTTCGCATCATCTCTGTCGCCTTGATTCTGTTTCCTAATTGCGAACGATCTGTCTGACAAGTTACCACAGTCCCTGTTGGAATATGCGTCAAGATTACCTTGGTTTCTACCTTATTCACATTCTGTCCACCTGCACCGCCACTCCTTGCAGTTTCCATTTTCAAATCAGATTCCTTTAATTCAAAATCCACTTCTTCCGCTTCTGGCATCACTACCACAGAAGCCGCAGAGGTATGTATTCTCCCACTTGCTTCAGTAGCTGGTACTCTTTGTACACGATGAACCCCGCTTTCGTATTTCAATACACCATATACATCATCGCCTATCAATTCTAATATTACTTCTTTATAACCTCCAGCAGTACCTTCACTTTCATCGACTAACACGACTTTCCAACCCCTCGCTTCAGCATATTTAATATACATCCTCATTAAATCTCCTGCAAAAATGCTCGCTTCATCACCTCCCGTGCCTGCTCTAATCTCTAATACCACATTCTTCTCATCTTGGGGATCTTTAGGTATCAGCTGTTGTCGTATCGTTTCTTCTAACTCTGTCTTCTGATTTTCTAAACTCACCAAATCTGCTTTGGCCATTTCTCGTAACTCTGAATCACTCTCCTGATCCAACACTTCCTTCGCAAATGCCATAGAATCAAGACATTGCTTATACTGCTTAAAAGGACCAATGATTTTTTCCAACTTCCTATATTCCTTGCTTAATTGCGAGTACTTCTTCTGATCCGACACAACTTCCGGATTCGTCAATGATACCCCAATATTCTCAAATCTTCCCTGTATGGCTTCTAACTTATCTAACATAGAGGCGCAAATATAAGGCCTATTCTACAAATTCAACAATGCCCCTTCACACGAATGTTTCAATTTGCAGACTACCATCCCGAATCATGATAAATTTCATTTGGGCGGCAAACACGCTTTTCGTTCCAAGTCCGCTTGCCTCCTTCGTCGTCAATACGGGCTTTCCACTGCAATCGTTGCCGCAATGCACCTTCACCGAAGGTTTCTTTCCTCAAATCTCAACATTGCAATTAAAACTTAAAATAACTTTCAATATTTTGTAACCCTATTTTTTCATAGAATGTTTACTTTTACGACCAAATTACTCTGCATGAAGCAAACCTACCTGCTTATTTTTATCTTATTCTCTTGTTTTGTTACTCAAGCTCAAACAGAAATCTTATCAGATACCATTCTCAAAAGATATTCAGTAACCCCAGGCAGAATGCAGTTGCATCTCATGATCCAAAGAGAACAAAAAAAGGCTGATGCTTCAGATGGGGTTCACGATAAACTCATTGGCATCGATGAAGATATGGATAAAACAGCTATCTTATCTAATGCCATTTTCACTAAAGTCAATAAAACCATTGCTTATGTCGAAAATAACGAAACCGATGATATGCTCAAACGAAAATTCCTTGGCAGAGTCATCGATAACCTCAAACTTTTTAACCTCGATTTTAATGATGGCTATGTAGATATAGTTTACTACCAAAATTTATTCGAATATACCTACCAAATTATCAGAGGTCTACACAATAAAAATTTAGCCCCTTATGTCAAAGCCAATGTAAACAAAGCCATGTATTTGCTTTCACCATTGTTCGAGTCAGACAAACAAGCCACCTTTGAGTTGATGTCTGCAATGAGCGACTTATACCCAGAAATTTTGATTAAAAAAATCAAAACAATTACAAATCCAGAAGCCACAGATGTAGTAGTAGCCAAAGCAGCTCCGAAAAACCCTAAACTCATTTTAAATTACGCCACATCAACAGCTGAAGAAAGAAATATTGTTCGACGAAATAAAGACCCCTATGTGCAAAGTATTATTCGTATTGCCGATAGCGCAACCACGCCTCTAAAAGCTATCTTTTTTGTTGAAGAATTGATAAAAGAAAAAACAACCATCAAGGATTTAAACAAAATCACAGAAAACCAAGATGAGTATTTCAAAAAGATGATTGAAATGAGGCAAGTCTACTTTACCTCAGATTTAAGAAAAATGTATGACAGAGAGTTGGTACACGAAGCTTCACGCTATGTAAGTTCTATGAACGAATTACATGCGTCTGGCGAATCTATCCGGTTTAAATGCCTAGACAAACTATCAGCAACCGAAGTGTATTATGTAATGGTTTACGGAAGCGACGATTTGTACACAAGTAGCTTTTTAGGTTGCTATAATAGATTGCTCACCAGAATGAAACCCAAATCAGGCAATGAATTTTTAGAAAGCATCGGAAAAGATAAATTCAGAACCTTCTTAAGACTTTGCGCCAACTACAATACCATAAGCTCTTTTTTATCGACCATGAAAGATGAAAATCAAAAATTACTTATGCGCGATTTTGTAAGTGGACTTGATAATACCTTAGAAAACGATCTCGAAGGAGCAACCGATGTGGCAAACTCTTTTGGCTCAATCCATGATAGTAGCTTAATGGCTAATATCATCGAAGAAATTAAAAACAACCGAACACAAGATAGCATCGCCAACAACGTAAGGGGTTTTAGAATTTATGATATTCTTTATACCATGCTTACTTACAGCAATGATTCTATTACGGCAAAACTTGGCATTCCACCTATCACCGTTATGCCTTATAGCCAATTAATTAATGATAGTGGTATCGTAGTTCAACAAGTATTTTTCTTCGGCGATACCGATGGCAAAGGCGTATTCAATAGCTTTGTAGGCGGATTTGGCGCACCGAATTGGAAGGTAAAACGCGAAGAGAATTGGGTTTTTATTAGTTCATTGAAAGGCAAACCTGTGCATATTTATTGCAATGTTCCTTTTGATGAACCAGGAGATGAAAAAGCCCAAAATGCTTTGCAAGATTATTTAGATGAAAACGAAATTCACCCTTCAGTGATCATACATCGTGGACATAGTTACCATCTTTCTTCTACGCTAGATCATATTAATAGTCGACATAAAGTAGTTATTCTGGGTGCTTGTGGCGCCTACCAAAATTTATCTACTGTGCTTAGTCATTCCGAAGACGCACAAATTGTTTCTACCAAACAAATTGGTTCCGGGAAAATTAATGGGCCTATTATCCGCGCCTTTAATGAAAGACTGTTAGCAGGAAAAGATATTGATTGGGTAGAAATGTGGACTCAATTAGGTAAGCAATTTTCTGGAGGAGAATCAAAACAATTGTTCGATGATTATGTGCCGCCTTTTAAAAACCTTGGTGCCTTATTCTTAAAAGCTTATCGAAAAAGTACGACCGAAGAATTTTAGTAGCTTCTTAAAATTGATTCTGCTCATTTAATTTTAGTTGTTACATACTTTGAACTTGTAACATGCCTGAATTGCGGCAACGATAGTAGCAGAAAGCCCATGACTCGTTCCTCAAAACGAGGCATGGCTTGGCGCGGATAGCGTGTGTGCCGCCCAAAATATACAGCTCGAAATAAAACTATGCGCATTATTTTGTACATTCATATTTAAAATACAAATGACTATGGCAAAAACCAATCCAACCACCAAGACAGTTGCAAAAAAAACTGCAGCTGCACCAAAAAAAATAGCAGCTAAAAAAGCTGTGGTAGCTAAATCTGCAACCAACAAAGTAGCGGCCAAAACACCTATCAAAAAAGCAGCACTCATATTAAGTGACGATAAAATTGATATAGAAGCTTTTGAAAAAGAAGTGAATGGACATATTCCTTTAGAGAAAGTAAAATCCAAGCGCAGTGCAGCTTTGGCGGATTTGCCCGTTTGTCCTCAAGGAAAGCAACCTAAAGTAATTCGCGATAATTGTCGACTAGCACCACCAATCGACAAAGCTAATTATATTGTAAGCTTACACGTAAAACTATCAACTCAAACCTTAACTGTGACTTGGCTAAATGGTCGTAAGGATACTTGGCTTTGTTCGCCAAACCCAAAGCTTACCCCAAGAATTTCTGATGTCGTTGGAAACAAATGTGGCGCCAAACACACAAACTATAAACGCGATGGCATGGCTTGGTTTACTGCCCTTAAAAGCAAAGGCATGGCCTATGGATTTCATAATTCACAACGCGTGGGACTTGGCGTTGTTTCGCATGGTTGTATCAGAGTTGTGTGTGAGCATGCTAAAATAATTAATTTAAATTCTTGGTCAGGTAAAACCACCATTAAAATCGTTCGATAAAAAGATGACTTTTAATGAATAAAAAAACGCCACCCTGAGGTAGCGTTTTTTTTTATTTTCTAATTAAATTAATTTTTATTCTCTTGCTCTGTTCTTTCAGGCTTAGGAATAAGCACTTTACGTGAGAACTTAAACTTACCTGTTTTAGGATCTGTGCCTGTCAACTTCACTTCTACTTTATCTCCTTCTTTAAACACCCCATCCATAGTTTCTAGGCGAGCCCAGCTAATTTCAGAGATATGTAATAAACCTTGTTTGCCCGGCATGAATTCAACAAACGCGCCGAATGGCATAATTGATTTAACCGTAGATTGATACACGGCACCAATTTCAGGCACTTGCACAATGCCACGTATCCAAGCTACTGCCTTATCTAATCCTTCTTTCTGTTTAGAGAAAATACTTACTTGACCTTTATTTTCAACTTCTTCTATCGTGATGGTGGTACCAGTTTCACGTTGAATTTCTTGAATGATTTTTCCACCTGGTCCGATGATAGCTCCAATAAATTCCTTATCAATTTCCATATACTCCATACGAGGTGCATGAGGCTTAAGATCAGCTCTTGCTTCAGGAATACACGCATACATGGCATCTAGAATATGCATACGGCCGCGTTTAGCTTGCTCTAAAGCAGACATCATCACATCCATACTTAAACCATCTACTTTAATATCCATTTGAATACCGCAAATACCGTCGCGTGTTCCAGTAACTTTAAAGTCCATATCACCCAAATGATCTTCATCACCAAGGATATCAGTCAATACAACCCACTTTCCATCAGCACGAGAAACTAATCCCATAGCTACACCAGACACATGTTTTGGAATAGGCACCCCCGCATCCATTAATGCTAATGAACCAGCACATACTGTGGCCATAGAAGATGAACCATTACTTTCTAAAATATCAGAAATCACACGAACTGTGTATGGGAATTTTTCTTTTACTGGAATAACTTGCTTTAACGAACGTTGAGCTAAATTACCATGACCTACTTCACGTCGACCTGGTCCACGCATTGGTTTAATTTCACCTGTCGAAAATGGCGGGAAGTTATAATGTAAATAAAAACTAGAATACTCAGTTGTTTCTGCGTCTTCAAGCATCTTTTCATCGTTAGGTGTTCCTAAGGTAACTGTGGTTAATGATTGAGTTTCGCCACGAGTAAATAACGAAGTACCATGTGGAGATGGAAGGAAATCAATTTCCATATTTAGTTGACGAACCTTATCTAACTCACGACCATCTAAACGAGTTTTTTCGTCAATCATCATGTTACGAATAACTTCTTTCTCTAAATTATGAAAATAATATCCAACTAAAGCACTGTCTTCATCAGGTAATTCACCCAAAAATTCAACCACTTCTTTTCCTATGGCTTTAAATGCATCACTTCTTTCATGTTTAGCAGAAGCTGATTTGGCTATTTGATATACTTTATCTTTTGCAAATGCTTCGATTTTGGCATAAAGTGCTTCATTACGATAAGGCTTCGTGTACTCACGCTTTGCAGGTGAGCCACATTGCTCCCACAATTCTTTCTGAGCTTGTACTTGAAGACGAATAGCGTTGTGACCTGCTTCAATCACTTTAATTAAATCAGCTTCACTGCATTCTTTACTTTCACCTTCAACCATCATGATATTTTTCTCTGTAGCTGCAATGATAAAATCCATATCAGATTCCTTCATTTGACTACGTGTAGGGTTGATGACTAGCTCACCATTGATACGAGATACGCGTACTTCAGAAATAATTTCTTGAATAGGCACATTCGAAACAGCTAAAGCAGCAGAAGCAGCCAAACAAGCTAAGGCATCAGGCATGATTTCAGGATCAGAAGAAACTAAAGTAACCAATACTTGAACATCACATAAATAATCATCAGGAAATAAAGGACGCAAAGCGCGATCGATTAAACGCGAGATTAAAATTTCATAATCGCTTAATCTTCCTTCTCTTTTGAAGAAAGATCCTGGTATACGTCCTGCCGAAGCAAATTTTTCTTGATAATCTACAGACAATGGAAAAAATGATTGTCCAGGTTTTGGTTCTTTATTAGCAACCACTGTAGCTAATAAAGCACATTTGCCCATTCTTACAAGTACAGAACCATCTGCTTGACGAGCTAATTTACCAGTTTCAAGGGTAATGGTACGGCCATCACCTATATCGAAAGTTTTTGTTTTTAAATTAAACATAATTTGTTGTTTTAATGTGTGAATGATTTGGATACCCTATGGAAAATCTTTACAAGCAAGTGTAATGTGCAGCATTGCTGAGTTGATTGCTTGAAGATAAATTTCAAAGGTTGCCTTCGTTAGATGAAGAATGAAATAAATGCTGAACGGTGCCATCGCCAAATGGGCGAGCAAAGCAATCAGGCTGACAATCCAAATAAAGTATCCCTTAAAAGAGCAATTCCCAACCTTTTGAGTTGGGAATGCTTTTGTAATTTATTTTCTTAATCCGAGTGTTACCAATAAGGCCCTGTAGCCTTGAAGATCGGTTTTAGATAGATAAGTTAATAAGCTTTTACGCTGGCCTACAAGCTGAATCAGACCGCGGTTAGAGCTAAAATCTTTTTTGTTTTTTTGCATATGGCTAGAGATATGCTTGATACGCTCTGTTAACATGGCAATTTGAGCTTCGGTAGAACCTGTATTGGTTTCGCTACCACCATGTGTTTTAAATAATTCTTTCTTACGTTCGATAGTTAATACTGACATCTTTAAAGTATTAGGGTTTTAATTTTTTTATTCGTGGGCGAAAGTAGGAGAAAAATGTGAATAAACCAATTTGAACTTC
>JAGNOY010000098.1 GCA_017989935.1 Chitinophagaceae bacterium | reverse complement strand
GCCTGTACATTCCAACGTTTCCATACAAAAATATTTCTGTCAGGCATTTGCTTACACATACATCGGGACTTCCAAACTTTTGGGATGACATCAGACCTAACATGGACACCACCAAATCAAATGGCAATCAAGATGTTGTAGAATATTTAATTCAACACCAACTTCCTTTGCAATTTGAAGCAGGTACAAAATTTCAGTACACTGATATTGGATATGATTTTTTAGCAATCATGATTGAAAATATTTCAAGTTTGACCTATCAGGAATTTTTGGACCAAAACATTTTCAAACCTTTAAAAATGAAAAACACTTTTGCTTACCCGGTTACAGACATTCGCAGAATTCAAAATAAAAACTTAGCCATAGGGCACAGTTTTGACCATGGAGATTTTGCTTATGCACACCTGCAATCTAAAAATAATTTCGTTTCGTACTTAGGCAATTTTTATGGTGATGGCTCAGTCGTCAGTACAGCCAGAGATTTAGCAATTTGGGATAAAGCACTTAAAGAATGTAAACTGTTGCCATGCGAAGTTCAAAATGAATCTATTACCGAGCCATCATTTAACGGACAACTAATTTATACCAAAACCAATCCAAATATCAGTTATGGTTTTGGTTGGTTTATCAAACAAACACCATCAGGAAAATTAGTTTACCATAGTGGCGGGCATCCGGGCAACGATCATTTATTCTATCGCTTGCTGGACAAGGATGTAACTTTTATTTTTTTAGCAAATGCAGAAACATCAAACTTGAAAGCTATAAGAAATAAAATACTTCAAATGCTACACTAAAAGCCAGCCCACAAAAAATACACTCTTGAAAACTCACAAGCCAACGCTAAAGGCAATTTCTTAAGAGAGTATTTTTTTGTACCCAAGAAGAATTTTTTGCTAATGCTATTTCTTTTCTCCTGCCCCAAAGCAGGCAGCAAAGTTTTACTAACATAACTTTGAATATATCCACTTCTACATACTTTCGTGCAGACAATAAAGGACATACTTTCCATTGGACAAAAAAGCAGCAGGTAACAGCACCTACCCAAAAGGCGGGCTTCTGTCTTCCTATCAACCTTGAAAATAAAGAATCATCAATTTTTGAAACTAATTTCATTTTCAATCCTCCGCCCTTCAGGTAGCCACAAACCTTTGTGCATAAGCAAAAAAGACCCATATGTGTAAATAAATCATGTAAATTTGAAATTAAAATGCACTTTGACAACGATAGAACTAAAAGAGCAGATTGCAAGTAAGTTACAAATAACTAATGATAATGATATTTTAGAAGCCATGCTTCGGCTTTTGGAGTTTGAAACAAATGAAACCGAAGTTTATATGATGAGTGAAGATCAGAAGCAAGCCATTGAGATTAGCAGGGAACAAATTAAGCAAGGAGAATTTTATACCGAAGAGGAGGCTGATAAAATAACAGAGCAATGGTTAAAAGGATAATATGGTCGAAGTTTGCTTTGGAAAATAAAGTTGAGATTTTGAAATATTGGAATAGGCGAAATAAATCTACTATGTATAGTAGATAGCTAAATAGACTAATTGTTGAAAGTGCCAAATTAATACGAGATTATACATCGTTGGGAAAGGCAACCAATGATCCAAAGGTCAAATACATAATAATTACTAATTACTTTATGTTTATTGAAGTACACAAAGAAGAATTTCGAATAGTACATATTTGGGATACAAGAAGAAACCCAAACGATCTAATTTACAAATTGCATGGGTTATTGCCTTTTGACTTCATGAGTCTGGCAAAAGAAGGGCTTTCTCACAAAATTTAGCTACCGTTCTTTCTATATCTGAACTTAGTCAAGCCCAAAAACGATGAATGAATTAACTTTGTGGTCGATTCGGGATATTTTTTTCTTTTATTTAAAAACACTAACTTGCTCTGAAATAGACAATATGAAAAACCTATTTTTCTTATTCCTTCTTATTCCATTTATCTTTCAAGCTTGCGGTGTTTGTACAAGAAAAACTGTCACTTGTCCGTCTTACGACTCCACGTATCGCAAGCAATGGTTTCCTTATACAAAAGGACAGAAATTAATCTTTAAAAATGCAACAACCAACACGTTAGATACTTTTGCAGTCACAGATTGCAAAGTGATTGACGAAGACGAATCAACCTCATATGGGGGTTATTCAAGCAAAGGTGGACTATGCGCTTCAGAATTTTATATCCGATTTCTTAGTCAACAAGATACCACTCCACTAGCTTATTATGTCAGGCATTCGAATTACACCTATATGCCCTCTAAAAGCAGCAGTGAATTTGGTGAAATTCGTTTCAACTTTGGAACCTTTTCTTATAAAATGACAGAGAAGGATTCATTATCTGCCACAAACGGTAGCTATCTTTCATCTTTCACACTTGAAAATGGGATCACTTACATAGGTTTGCAAAGTCTTGTTACTACCTCTAAAAATAATACTGGAACTTATATTGGCAAACTCTATATTGCCAAAGGTCAAGGTCTCGTTGGCTTTATTGAATATCCTTCACTTCAGCAATGGGCAATTCAATAATTCATGAATATACATTTTCCAGTTAGCATTTCAATCGGTGGACATTCCATATTATTACACACACTCACAGAGTTCTTAGGGATGTTTATTGGTTTTCGATATTTTCTTCTACTCAGAAAAAAACAAGGCGATCAGATTAGCCAAATGAATCGCATATATATTTTAATTGGGGCCATTTTCGGATCAATTATCGGTAGTAGATTAGTCGGTGGTTTTGAAGACCCCGAACAATTAAGGATGACTGAAAACGTATGGATGCATTTCTACAACAACAAATCCATTGCAGGTGGATTACTTGGCGGCTTGCTAGGTGTTGAAGGTATCAAAAAAATCATAGGCGAAAAACAACGTAGTGGCGATCTGTTTGTTTTTCCTTTATTACTTGCTATCATCATCGGCCGAACTGGATGTTTCAGTATGGGTATTTACGAAGACACCTACGGCAAACCCACCACTTTTTTTATGGGCATGGATTTAGGCGATGGGCTGATGAGACATCCGGTTATTTTATACGAAATAATTTTCCTTAGTCTTTTAAGTATCCTTTTAATCCAACTAAAGAAAAAGTTTACCTTAGCATCTGGAGATTTATTTAAGTGCTTTTTATGGAGTTATTTCTTCTTTAGATTTTTTATCGAATTCTTAAAGCCTTCCTATACTTTTTATGGCGCACTAAGCACCATACAAATATGCTCATTAATTGGCATGCTCTATTACTTACCCGATATACTTAAATGGCTAACACATAAATCAACCGCCACAAATTAAATACATTATGCCCACCAAAGATTATACCTATTACGATTTTACTATTAGCTTATGCCCTGAATGCTTAAAACGTATTGACGCTAAAATCATTTTTGAAGACGAAAAAGTTTTCATGCACAAAACCTGTAAAGAGCATGGCTTTTTCAAAGTACTACTTGCCAATGATATTGAGTATTACAAAAATATCAGAAATTATAACAAAGCTAGTGAAGCCCCCTTACATACAAATACAAAAACCTTGCATGGCTGCCCTTACGATTGCGGCTTATGTGAAGATCACGAACAACATAGCTGTTTAACTTTAATAGAAGTGACAGACAGATGCAATTTAAGTTGTCCTACTTGTTATGCCATGAGCTCGCCCAATTACGGACGTCATCGAACCTTAGAAGAAATAGAAAAAATGTTCGACCTGATTGTTGCCAATGAAGGCGAACCTGATGTAGTTCAAATTAGTGGTGGTGAACCAACCGTGCATCCAGATTTTTTTAAAATTCTGGATATGGCCAAAACAAAACCTATCAAACATTTGATGCTAAACACCAATGGCATTCGCATTGCCAAGGATAAAAGCTTTGTAGAAAAATTAGCGAGCTATATGCCTGACTTCGAAGTCTATCTTCAATTTGATAGTTTTAAAGAAGATGCACTCATGAAGCTTCGTGGTGAAGATCTCACAGAAGTTAGAAAAAAAGCCCTAGATCATTTAAACGAATTCAACTTGTCTACTAACTTGGTTGTGACCTTACAAAAAGGACTCAATGACGATGAAATTGGTTCTATTATCGACTATGCCCTCAAACAACGCTGTGTTCGCGGAGTTACTTTTCAACCTATACAAGTAGCAGGACGAAACGAAGGTTTTAATGCCACCACCGACCGACTTACTCTAACAGAGGTACGACAAGAAATTCTCAAACAAACAAACGTATTCGAACCCAGCGATCTTATTCCAGTACCTTGCAATCCTGATGCGCTAATGATGGGCTATGCGCTTAAATTGGGTGGACAAATATTTCCACTCACCCGATACATCGATCCTGAAAGATTATTAAGCAACAATTCTAAAAACACCATCGTCTACGAACAAGACAAAGACTTGCACGAACAAATGCTTAACATTTTTAGTACAGGCGTGTCAGTAGATAAAGTCACTTCGCAAATTAATCAACTACTTTGTTGCTTGCCAAATATTACTGCACCCGGACTTAGTTACGACAACCTATTTCGAATTATCATTATGCGATTTATTGACGCCTATGATTTTGATGTGAGAGCTATTAAAAAAAGTTGCGTACATATAGTCAGTAAAGATGGTCGTATCATTCCGTTCGAAACCATGAATCTATTTTATCGAGATGAAAAAGAAGAAATACTCAATAAATTAATTCAACATACTTAACCACTTTCAATCTATTCATCATGACAGATAACCCTTTCTATAAATATTTACTTACAGCATCTTCAATTATGTTGTTTATTTCACTGCTTTTTTCAGGCTTGTTTGTTGGAAGTTTCGAAGCGAGCATGCTTGGATTTGGGATGCTTTTATTATGCCTGCCTGCTTTTTTAATCAGTATTATCTTGCTGATATTTAAATCTACTCGACTACTTGGACTCGCCATTTTGGCCTCTATTGGCATCATGATACTAAGTGGTTGTTGCGTATGTAGCATGGGCAAGGGTATCAATTTCCATTAAAGCCAAAAGCATTTCTTCTTTACTTTCTATTATATTTGAGCCCAAATACATATACATTGAAACGTCTTTCCTTATTTAATTTATACATAAGCCTCTCAATGTTGATGCTTTCTTTAGCTTGCAACACAGATACATCAACGCCCGAAAATTCAACACCTGTAGCAGAAAAAGCTGTAGAAATTCCAAACATCAATTATCAAGTTACAGCCTACCATGCGCATGATGTCAATTCATTTACCGAAGGCTTGTTGGTGCATCAAGGAAAAGTATATGAAAGCACAGGCGCGCCCGAAGATATGCCCAATGCAAACTCCCTCTTCGGCGAACTAGATTTAAAAACCGGAAAAATTAATGTCAAGGCAACACTAGATAAGAAAATCTATTTCGGCGAAGGCATCACTTTCATGAATGGTAAAGTGTATCAATTAACTTACACCAATAAAAAAGGATTTATTTACGACGATAAAACGTTTAAAAAAGTGGGCGAATTTAATTATGCAAACACCGAAGGTTGGGGACTTACCAACGACAGTGTGAATTTAATTATGACGGATGGTACTAGCAATATCACCTACTTGGATCCTACAAGTTTACAAGCTACTAAAACTATAGCTGTCACAGAACAAGGCGCGCCGGTTCAATATTTAAATGAAATTGAATGGATCAATGGTTACTTATACGCCAATATTTATACAAGCAATACGATTGTAAAGATTAATCCTCAAGATGGAAAAGTGGTTGGTAAACTTGATTTAACTTCCTTAAAGCAAGAAGCCAATACTAAACATCCAAATTCTTTAGAAACCAATGGCATCGCCTACGACAAAGAGAAAGACAAAATATATGTGACAGGTAAATTTTGGCCAACAGTGTACGAGATTGCTTTTTCTCATTAATCTAACATCTCTAATTTTCATTTTATTTTGGGCGGCAGACAGGCTATCCGTTGCAAGTCCTCCCCCGAATCGGCTAGCATGTTTTAAGTAAAATTTTATTTCGTGAAGCCTCTCGGGGTGCGGGCTTTCCACTACTATCCTTGCCGCAATTTCTGCTTCAATTAAATGTTCATCTTCTAAATTGCTTATTAAGACTAATGAAAACAGATAGCTTATTTAATACCAAACTCTAATTATAAAACTTTTTAAAGATAAAATCCTCATGCAGCAAACGGGTATCTTTGCGGATAGTTATAAAATAGCATCTACTATTTCTCCTTAGTAAATTCAATCGCCGGGCCACCCTGACTCAACATAAATGATTTAGGTAATTGATTATCATCTCGGTTGAATTTGATATTCACTTTTGCAGCATCAAATTTAAACTCGTCGCCTTGAACATACTCTAACACAATTCGATCTTGTCCATCTGCCTGAGCTACCAATTGTCCATTCTTTTTTTCGACCGTTATCTTGAGTCCAACATCCTTGTTTCCGTAAACACCTAAATATGCTGATAATAACTCTTCAGATAATTTCTTAGTTTCGAAACTCGGAATCGCGTAAGGCTTTCCATAATAAATGCTTAGTACGCCTAAAGCAATATCATTTTGAGGCATTGACCGTCCATTAGAAATGATTGAAAAACTCATGCCGTCATCCTCAAAATAACCCAATGAAGATCTAAAAGCATCTATACTTCCATTATGCCCAAAAGCCTTACGGTTGCCAAATGGCATTTGCAGAATCCCTTTCCCGAAACCATCTTGTATCTTTTTCATCTCAGTAAATGTTTCAGCCTTCATGAGCTTGCCTTCAAATAGCGCGTTAATAAATGTACACAAATCAGTCGGTGTAGAAACTATGGCTCCTGCACCACTTGGGATGGACATGTCTGTTTCAACTGATACATCCCATTGCTCTCCATTCCATTCATAAGACAAAACCTCAGACTTTTCGGGTTGGATTTTATGACCATAATAAGTTTGTTTCAATCCAATTCTTTTACAAATTCTGTTTTGCAATTCTGTTTCATAAGTTGCTTTTGTTATTCTTTCAATGATATAACCCAACAAAATAAAATTTGTATTGCTGTATTTGGCTTGTGCTCCTGGTTCAAATTCACTACCTAAAGCAGCCATACGTTTAACCATCTCTTGCTGAGTTTGTGGCATCTGCTGATAGTCAGTATAATTT
>JAGNOY010000003.1 GCA_017989935.1 Chitinophagaceae bacterium | reverse complement strand
TCGGCAGGTTTGGAACCAGTGCCACATGTAGGTTGTAAATTTGTCTAAGTAAACAAACACTGCGAGGCATTTTAACAATGAAAATTATATGATTATCCGTAAAGATACCCTAATGTTTTTCCACTTTTGCCATGACGCAAAAGTTGAGCAAAAAGTCTAGGCTGAAGATTCTTGGCATAAAAATAATTTCATCTACGCCACTTTTATCCAAACTCGCACATCAAGATATTCGCCATAAATCAACATTCGTTTGTGCTCAAACAGTGGATAAAAGTTTGGCTTCGATTTCAATATTTTTAGCTGCCTCGAATCTTAGGCCGTCTTTTCAAGGTAATTATTTGCAATATATTGGTATGAGATAGATGACATCTGAGTTTATTAGTTTTGTAAGGTAGCTTAACGGATAATCATTGAAACTTTTAGTTGTTTACAGAATAAAGATAATAAAATTTTATTGCCTGTTGCATAATGTTCGGTTATGCAACACCACTAACATGATTGAAACGAATACACCAAATTGAAATCAAAAGCCCTAGCCCTGACTGCAGTGGAAAGCCCACAGAGACGACGAAGGAGGCTCGAGGACTTGCAACGTAAGGCAGGAATAGCTTCAAGAAAAAATCAACTTCGTGCTGTAGCAACTTTACCACCTAGATAAGAGAACAGCACAAATGAAATACATGATGAAGTAGTATACCAAATGGGTTGTGGAATGGTTATAAAATAAACGATACCTCCGAGTAGCATTAAAAAACCAATAGAGAGTGCGCCAAACATTTTGAATTGTGAAGAGGCAATTCTTGCTGATGCATACCCGCCAAAAAAACTACTCAATATCCATCCACCCAAAATAATGCCGAACATGGGCAACGGTGATTCTTGTATCATTTTGATTCGTTCTGCAACTGTAGGATTCATGATTGGCGAGGGAAATATTTTTGCGTTGAGGGCATCCACCAAATTCACTACAAATAAAGCAATAAGAATCCCACATAAGATGGCGATAACTAACTTGAACACTGGATGCATGAATGGAAATTTTTGAAGGATTAGAGATGAAATTTTATGAAGGAGAATACCCAAATTGAGATAAATGATGCATCGCATGTTTATGTAACAAATGCGCCCATTCAGCACCAGTGAGTTCACCAAAAAATGGATTTTTTACTGTCTTTTGTGAATCATCATTAAAATGCTCAACAAACAAATCTATCTCTGCTTGCAATTCATCTAAAGAAGTTTGTAGGTTGTCAAATCTAGTTGGCAAGGGCATTTCAGACATTAAGGGATTTGGCGTATTCTCTTTAAATGGTTTTTCACTCATCATAAAAGATTTCATTTTTTCAGTCACACCTGTAGGTTGCTCATAATTCGGTTTTATTTTTTCTGTAGCAATTTGTATGCTATCCGTCATATGTTCTACCATTTGATGAAGATTCATTTTACCCCAACGCGGTGTCGTATCAGGTTGCAATGAAGCAATAATAGCTACAAATCGATGTTGTAAGAAATCTAATTTATTCATAAATTATGCTTTTGTATTTTTCCAAATTTGGTAATGATGACCTGCGTCACGTTGCACTTGATCGTTGGCATTTCGTAAGGGTTCGCATGGAATTAATTCTTGCTGGCAATCATCTGCGAGTTGCTGATAAATACCAGTACCTTCTGTCTTCCAAGCTATCATCTCGTCACTAACTTCACGTATGAATTTTGCAGGATTACCAGCGACTAAACTTCGTTTTTCAAATTTTTCTTTTGCCTTTACAAAACTCAAAGCACCGACGATGCATTCGTCACCTAATTCTACTTCATCCATGATCACAGCATTCATGCCTACCAAACAATTTTTGCCGATAGTGGCTCCGTGAATGATGGCTCCATGGCCGATATGGGCGTCTTGCATCAATCTAACTGTTGTACCAGGAAACATGTGTATGGTGCAATTTTCCTGCACATTACAACCATCTTCGATAATAATTTTTCCAAAATCTCCTCTTAGGGCTGCACCAGGGCCAATATATACTCGTTTGCCAATTGTTACATCGCCAGTAACTATAGCTTGCGGATGAACATAAGCTGTTTCGTCCACCACCGGTTTAATTCCTTTAAATTCGTAAAACATAAGTTGATTGAATTAATGATAAAATGAAGTTTTTTCTTGTTGCATTTTTCTTAATAAAGGCGAGCATCGATATCTGTCTTCATGATAAGTTTCATACAACATATCCAAACTTTCAACGCAATGCCCTATTCCTTTTTCATCTGCCCATAACAAAAGTCCTTTCGGATAATTTACACCCTTGGTCATAGCTAAATCAAGATCTTCTTTACTAGCAACTTGCATGTGTAAAGCATGGGCAGCTTCGTTGATCAACATCATCAAAATTCTTTCAAAAATTTGTTCAGCACTTAAAATATTCAATGCATTATCCTGAGTTACTACGGAAGCATCATACTGATAAAATCCTCTACCAGTTTTTTTCCCTAACCATTTAGCTTCAACTAATCTTTTTTGCGAAAATGAGGGCGTGTATCTAGGATCGAAATAAAAGGCTGTCCATACAGATTCTGTCACTGCATAATTCACATCATGACCAATCAAGTCCATCAATTCAAATGGTCCCATACGAAAACCTCCACAAACTTTCATTGCCCCATCAATTTCCGAAATGCTAGCTAATCCCTCTTCGTACAATCGAATTGCTTCACTGTAAAATGGCCTCGCAATACGGTTTACTATAAAGCCTGGAGTATCTTTGGCTTTCACTGTCTTTTTCTTCCAGCTATTAATTAATTCAATAGATTGTTTTGTCACGTCTTCGGAAGTTTGCAAGGCAGGTACAATTTCAACTAATTCCATGAGTGGTGCTGGATTGAAAAAATGTATGCCTATCACTCTCTCCGAATTTTTACAAGATGCAGCAATGGAAGTGATAGATAATGAAGATGTATTACTTGCCAGAATACAAATTTCGCTAACTAATGATTCGAGTTGCTGAAACACTTGCTGCTTAATATCTAATCGCTCTACAATCGCTTCTATTACTAAGTCTGATTCCTTAAGTGCAGTCAATTCATTTACCCAACTGATGCTTAATTTTAGGTGTTCACCTTCATCAGCAGACATTTTTCCCTTTTCTACTAATTTTTCGCAAGTCTTTTCTAGCGCTGATTTGGCTTTAGCTAAAATCTCTGTATTTAAATCAAATACCACAACCTCGTGTCCAGCTTTAGCAGCTACTTGTGCAATGCCTGCTCCCATAGTTCCGCTTCCAACAATGCCTATTTTTTTCTTCATGAATATTGCTTCGTTTATGTTTAATTTATTTGGGTGTGCCCTTTCGACTTGATGCTTTATGTTGAATTTTACTTACAAGAGTCTCAAGGTCGGGCTATCCGCTTCAAGCCATCTCGTTTTAAAGAACGAGATGGGCTTTTCGCTACTATCCCTCACACGAATAGCCATCAAAATAAAATTCTCCATAACAAACAAAAAAGTCTATTGACTAATTGATTGTTTTGCTCAGAAAATGATCAGCATAATGAGTTAGTAGAGTCAAGTTTTACTTACAAATTACGTTCACTTAAATCGTAACATGTCGACTTTAAGCTACTTCCAATATGCAAGGCACAAATATAAAGCAGAAATCCCATCTCAACTGATTGAAATGGGATTTCTGCATATGCGAATTAAGTTTGAATTATCTTACTAAGATCACATCACCTTTGAAGGTTTTTGTTGGACCATCAGGATATGCCACACGAATTAAATAATAGAATGTAGCAGCATCTTGAGGTTTGCCTTTAAAGTAGCCATTCCAACCTCTGTTATCTGTCGCTGAGAACACTTCTTGCCCCCATCTATTCAACACTCTAAATTCCTGTACTTTTTGGAAGGTAAGGTTTGCAATGCGGAAGATATCATTTTTACCATCCCCATTAGGTGTGAAGGCAGTAGGAATAAATAGGTTGTCTTTATAATCAATATCTACATAGATGCTATCCATATTGCGACAACCAAATTGATTTAAGCCATAAACATAATACATAGTAGGCTCTGCTGGCGATACAATTGTATTTGGCATATTCGGATTACTTGAACCCCATACTGGCGTCCAATTATAAATATTTCCGCCTGTCGCAATAAGATTCACTTCTTGCTCATATTTAATTTTAATAGAATCACCATTTAGAATTGAGATAGTAGGCTTAGGATTGGCTAATACACGGATGGTTACTGTATCTCCGCAATTGTACGAATCAAGTCTAGTGCAAGTGTAAGTATGATATCCTGCACTTGGTGGGGTGATAATTGGTCTATCACAATTTGTACAACTTAAACCTGTTGAAGTACCATTCTGATCATACCATAAGAAACTTTGAGAAGGCGCACTACCAATGCCTGTTGCAATTGCTTGGTAAGAATCTCCTTCGCAAATTACTGTATCCAATGGAGTTACTTTCAAATCATGGATAGATAAGGTCACCAACACAGAATCACTTACTTCACATTTGTTTCCTCCAGTAGTGTACACATGGTAAGTGGTTACATTATTTACATAAGCTGTTGTAACACCTGCGGTTGAATCATACACATAATTAGCAGGTTCCCAACGGAATTTCCAAGTTTTATTAGGGATATCACACAATGAGAATAAAATATTTGGTCGCGCTGTTGAAACAATTGGTGTGCTTGGTGATTGGGCTGTTGGTAAATCGCAACCACCAAAATTAGAACCTTGACTATAAAACTGAGGATTCACAGTATTTGTATAGCTTACGGCATCTCCACTACCATTAATATTTCCTTGTCCATTATAGAAGCAAATTTCTACAACTAAATTTTTAACACCATCCCAAACAAAAGGATTGTTTAAGGTAAAGGTATTTAAACCACTAAAGGTGTTGTAGTTAGGGTTTTGATACACTTGTTTCAACTCAGCAGAAGGTATGAAGCTACTTAATTGAGTCAATGGTGTGCAACCCATTTTGATATACATATTAAATCCGTTGAAACTTGTTTTTGTGGTTACATCAAAAGCAAGAGATTCAATTTTACCTTTTGTAATACCCAAGGCATTTAATTCAGCAGCAGTGAACAACATCTGAGAGCGACCTCCTGCATAGGCACCATAGAATGGAGTTAAAGAAGTATTTGAAGTAATGCCCGCACCAGCTTGATAAAGATTAAATGGCGCCACGCAACTTACGTTTTCTTCACCGCATTCATATACAGGTGGTGTACCAGATGGAGTTCCTGTTAGAGTTACTAAACCTGGCTCACAAATAACTTGAGGAGAAGCTGTTGCCACGATAGCATTAGAATTATCTACAACCACGGTAACAGTATCTTTTCCGAAGCAATTTGCATTACTTGGAGAAGTGACAGTTACGACGAAATCAGTATTTGTGTAAATTCCAGATGAATATGGATCTTTAGAGGTTGGGGTTGTTAAGGAAGTCGGAGGAGTCCAATCAAAGTTGAAAGTTCCTGTCTCACAAGTTTTAAATCTAGTGTTTGGTCTTATTGCACCGATAATTGGTGAAGTCGCTGTCAATCCACAACCAGTACCAGTGGTTTGATTTTGATGCATGAACTGTGTATTTAAGGTACTTGAACATGCAATTACATCTTGGTTGGTACTAAAACCATTCACATCATAACAAAGTTGTAAAACTAGATTTGAAACTCCATCCCAGAAATAATCGTTTGTAAAATTATGTGTATTCCAACCTAAGATTGAATAGTATTTCGGGATGAAAGCAACTTCAGTTAATCCTGTTAAGAATCCTGTTGTTCCATTCAAGGATGTTTCAGAGGTACAACCAAGACTGATTCTTACATTTCTCATGGTATCACTTCCTTTAGAAACCACATTCCAAGCCACATTCTGAATATTCCCTGGCAAAATACCTGCTGCTTGAAGTTCTTCAGCAGTAAACAACATTTGTGTTTTATAGGCATCATACCAATAAGTATAATATGGTGAGTATTGATTATCTTGAATGTTTTGTGTTCCAATTGTTTTTATAGTACTTGTACCAGAGTTACAAGGAAAATTAGATAACCCACAAGGTTGAGAAGAGGCATTTGAAAATAATTGGAAAGGATAACCCGGACAAACACTTGTTTCTGAAGACATGGCGTTTAATATCGGTCTAGCTCCATTTACGGTTACAAGTGCATTATCTGTATACTTACAACCATTATCATCTATATATAATAAGGAATAATTAGTTGTAACTAAAGGAGATGCCCAAGGTTGAAACGCAGTAGAATCACTTAAATCATTGCCTGGGGTCCAATCTATTATAGGATTAATTTGGGCGGGCGATGCTGTTGCAAGCAACTGCACAGAGTCATTGGCGCAAATCGTATGATTCCCTCCAGCTGTAACAGTAATACCTGGTGCAATTGTTACAGTAACGGTATCACTATTTTTACAAGCTGTTTGAGCATTGGTATTTAAGATATAAGTTGTGGTGGTAGGCGGGAATGCTTTGGGATTAGAAATATTTGGATCTGAAAGTCCCACAGCAGGGCCTCCACTAATATCTGTCCATTGCCATTGTGTAACAGTTATTGGGCCTGTCCCATTTAGTTGCACAGAATCTGCATCGGTGCAAGTAGTTAAATCTGGGCCAGCTGAAACCCCTTGTAATACTTTAATTAATACAACTAGATAAGATTTTAATACAATAGGTTGACCTACTGTACAGGTAGAATCGGAGAAAGTCATGATTAAGGTATGATCACCTATATCAGAACCAGCTGGAGTCCAGTTGAAGGTACCAGTTACAGGATTACCTCCAGGTACTGGTGTTGAAGTATATGTTGAACCAGGGCAAGAGTTAATATTATTCGCATAGGTTTTTACTAAATTGCTTAAGGTTTGACTGGTAGCCTTCACATTAAAAGACATAGGCGTTCCTGGGCAAACAGTTAATACCACTGGTGTATTGCTCAGTGTTGTTGCACCTGTCAAGTTATAAATCGGACCAGCATTGATGGTATCAACTAACGGAGGAGCTGAGTTACAATTTAATACATTGATTTGTACATCTCTTTCTACACTGCCGACACGAACACCTGTAGCTTTATCATATTCATTCGCTCTAAAAGCTAAAACAAAAAACCCTTGAATAGTTGGAGTAAAGGCTGCAGTTCCTGTTGTTGGATCAACAAAATATCCAGCAGGTGCGCCTATCGGATTTGCTTGCGTGTAGGTACCATTAAATAAGTAAGGCGTACATTGAGGATTTGGATTCCAATCATTAGGTGTTATTGCTTCAAACACAATTGAATCCAAATCAGGATCTATAGGACCATTCAAGTATAAAGTTGGTTGATTAAAACAAACATAAGGAATAGGTCGAATGGTTAACACGGTTGAACTATTTACCGGTCTAGCCACATTGTTAAGGGTTGCATTGATACATACACCATTTGCTCCAATATTCTGGATTCCGGTGTTTCTACAGCAACTTTGCCAGTTAAACACCCAATCAGTGCAAGCCATGGGCAAATTAATTATAGCTGCATAGTGACAATATTGATACCCATTAAATGTACTACTTGGATTGATGCAAGTACTTGGCACATTTGAGCAAAGATCATCCACAAAAGCAAAATTATTAGGATCTGCAGCCGTGGCAGTGTCTACATTAAATGTAATATTTTGACCACAACTAATAGAATATGCAGTCATTCCTTCTGAACTACCTTGTCCTATCCCAGTGCAATCCCTATAAATAACTAGGTGAATTTTGTAGGTGAGTGGACTCATGTACTCATAGTAAATGTCAATGGCCGCCTGATGAGAAGCTTTGGCAACTGTAGTTCCTAGGAGGAAAATAACAGCACAAAGTGCTATTCGGAAAAGTTTATTCATACCCATTTTTTTCTTTAAACCCTAAAATTAATATTTATTTCCTAAAATTCATGAAAATTCTAGCAGTACCTAAGACTCGAAATTAATTAAGATGGTTGGAATTTAAAAGTATATTTATTTTAACAATATAATATTTCTTCAAAAGTATTGTTTTTTGGGCTTATTCGCGAAAATATGTACTTTTATGCCATATGATATCAGCCCTTTTTGCAGGCGTTGCTTTTGGTTTATTTATGGCCATTTCTGTTGGACCGACAATTTTTGCTATAATCAAATATAGTTTATCGTATGGCTGGAAGGCCGGTATAAGCTTTGTGATAGGTGTTTCGATTAGTGATATAATATATGTTGCCCTTTCAAATCTTGCTTCTGGCTGGCTTTCAGGACTTTTGTCTCATGAAAAATTAATTGGCGGTATTGGATCAATCTTATTTCTTTTTATTGGAATTTATGGTTTTTTCAAAAAGATAAAAGTCACAAGAAATAAACGAGATATGGCTACTGTTTCAAATAAGGACTACTTCAAAATTTTTGGAAGTGGCTTTTTAATGAACACATTTAATCCTGGGGTCATCATCATCTGGATTACGGCAGTAGCAACAATTGCCAATACAGAAGCTAGTTATAGAATCATTTTTTTTATGAGTTGTTTGTCTGTGATTCTCACATTTGATACCCTAAAAGTGATTTTAGCTCAAGGAATACGTTCTATGTTGACTCCAAGAAATATTGTTTACTTAAACAGAATTTCGGCCTTGTGCATGGTAGGCATTGGTTTATTTTTTTTAATTCGGACCTTGTTGGGATTAAAAATTATGGGCTACTAAATTGCCCGTATTTCATTGATCTAATAAAACTAAGCTTATTTCAAACAGCCTTTGGCATTTTTATCTAGTCATGTTTAATCATACATTTGCAGCAATTTAATCATTTATGCAAAAAGAAGTCAGAACAAGATTTGCGCCCAGCCCAACTGGAGGGCTTCATCTTGGAGGAGTGAGAACAGCTTTGTATAGCTATTTGTACGCTAAAAAACATCAAGGAAAATTTGTTTTACGTATCGAAGATACCGATCAGCATCGTTTTGTTGAAGGCGCTGAACAATATATAATCGACTGTTTACAATGGTGTGGGATCAGTCCTGATGAAGGTCCACATCTTGAAGGCCCCTATGCGCCCTATCGCCAAAGTGAACGAAAAGAATCCTATCGTGCTTATGCGCTTCAACTCATTGAAAAGGGCCATGCCTATTATGCCTTTGATACTCAAGAGGAATTAGAAAAGATGCGGGCTACCTATAAAACTGCCTCTAATCCATCACCTCAATATGATCATTTGACTCGATTAAGCATGAAGAATTCACTGACCCTTTCTCAGGAAGAAGTCAATGTTATGCTGCAATCAGGCATCCCGTATGTAATTCGGATTTTAATGCCTGAAAATGAAATCATACAATTTCACGATTTAATTAGAGGAGAAATAAGAAATGAGTCGAAATTAGTAGATGATAAGGTATTGCTAAAGGCAGACGGCATGCCTACCTATCATCTTGCCGTAGTGGTTGATGATTATTTAATGAAAATTACCCATGCTTTTCGAGGTGAAGAATGGTTGCCAAGTGCACCTGTTCATGTGATGCTGTGGCGCTATTTGGGTTGGGAAAATGATATGCCAGCATGGGCTCATTTACCATTAATTTTAAAACCCGATGGAAATGGCAAACTGAGTAAACGTGATGGAGATAGGCTAGGATTTCCGGTATTTGCAATGAATTGGAAAGACCCCATTACAGGTGATATTCATGCTGGTTTTAAGGAATTAGGGTTTTTACCACAAGCATTTCTCAATTTATTGGCGTTATTAGGTTGGAATAGTGGAGAAGAACAAGAAATATTCACGAAAGAAGACTTAATCAATCATTTTTCAATTGAAAGAATTCATAAGGGCGGCGCAAAATTTGATTTTGAAAAAGCCAAATGGTTCAATCATGAATGGATCAAAAAGATTGCATTCAATGAATTGGAGCAATTCGTAATGCCATTTCTTAAACAAGCAGCAATACCTTTGGGAACTGACGATAAAAATCGTGAAGTGATAAGTTTGGCGAGGGATCGTTGTACCTTATTAACTGATTTTATACAACAATGTGCTTATTTTTATTTGGCGCCAAAAGAATTTGATTTGGCTTCTATTTCCTCTAAATGGTCGGTAGATAAAACTGCATTTTTTAAAGAGTTTGTGAAAGTAAGTGGACAGATTAGTTCTTGGACAACAGAAGATATCGAAGCTAGTTTTAAAGCACTAGCGACAGAAAAGGGAATTAAAGTAGGGGAATTACAATTGCCTTTTCGAATTATGTTAGTTGGAGGTAAATTTGGCCCTGGCGTATTTCAGATTGCCCAAATCATTGGTCAGGTAGACACTATGCAACGAGTTGAAGATGTCTTAAACATGCTTGATGCTAAAAATTAGGTTTGTTGCGTGAGTGATAGTAACGGAAATCCTCTGCTGTAGCCTTCATGTATTGGCTTCAGCAGAGATTGCAGTGAATAGCACGACCCGCCATGCGTGCAGTAAATAGGCTAGATATCTAAAACGCCCTTTGCATGATCTTGCTTTGTGAGAAGTACCTTATTGAGGCGGGGCACGCCCTAATCAATACTGCTTATCTTAATAATTAAATTTCACATTTCATTATAAAACAAAATATTACTTTTACCCCTTGCACTGTATTCTTTATTTCAAGATGTATCTCGTACTTGACTGAAAAAAGCCAAACAGTTGAATTAAATTAAACTCTATGCACATTCCTTTCTTTTCAAAGAAAACCCCCACAGTTAAAAAATCTGCAGCACGTGAATGGCTTGATGCGGCTGTATTTGCGATCATAGCTGCGACCATTATTCGAACTTTTTTTATAGAAGCTTATACGATCCCAACCCCATCTATGGAAAAATCGTTGTTGGTGAATGACTATTTATTTGTGAGCAAAATGCATTATGGGGCTCGTTTGCCTATGACACCTCTCGCCATTCCGTTTGTGCACCATACAGTACCTTTTTTTAATACAAAATCATATAGTGAGGCTATCAAAGCGCCTTACAAGCGGTTATGGGGCTTTGGTGAAATTGAAAGAAATGATGATATGGTTTTCAATTGGCCGCAAGACCATGAAAATAATCGACCTGTAGACAAAAAGGAAAATTATATTAAACGTTGCGTTGGTTTGCCTGGTGATAGTTTAGAATTGCGTGATCGTGTGCTGTATATTAATGGAAAGCCAGGCTATAAACCACGATATCAGCAATTTGTGTACTATGTAAATATGGTACCCACAGGTTATGATTTAAGTGATGAAATGCGCGATGATTTGAACATCAGTAATTGGAATGAAAGAACAAACTATTACAGTTTGACCGAAGATGATGTAAAGAATCTTCAGGCTATCCCCAATGTATCTGTGCAAATGATAGATACAATCAGAAATATGTATGCTAAAGGCAATGCTCAACCAGATTGCTTTCCGATGGATACCACGAATTTTAAATGGAATCAGGACAATTATGGTACCATTTGGATTCCGAAGAAAGGGGTTACGATCAATATCAATAAGGAAAACATTGCTTTATACAGAACAGTTATTACAGAATATGAGGGTCATACCTTAGATGAAAGTAAAACACCCTTTTTAATCGATGGCAAGCCTGCAACAACGTATACTTTTGCCATGAACTATTATTGGCTTATGGGTGATAATAGGCATAACTCGGCCGATTCGAGATTCTGGGGATATGTTCCTGAAGACCATGTAGTAGGTAAAGCTTGGTTTATTTGGATGAGCTATGACAAACATGGCATTAGGTGGAAGCGTTTATTTCATAGTGTGAAATCATTGGAAGACTAGAAGAGTTTGAACATCTTCTGTAATTTTGTCAGTTGAGTGGCGAAGCAACTAGTGGCCAAATTTTAGAAAGTAAGCCATTGATGTGCTTAAATTTGATTCAACTAATACTACGAAACCATTTCAAGGACAGAAAATAAAATCAGCTCATTTTTAGGGTTTGTTTAACGTGAAAACAATTGATTTCAGGAAGTTTGAAGGAAATTAGATGATCAGTATTAATCCATGATTGTTCGAAAATTTTGCATCCTATTTACTTTATTTCACTTCTCACTGACATCTTCAACTTCTGCTTCATCGCCTAATGGATATACTACTTCTTCATCCATTAGACGCTTTCTTGAATTTGAAACACTAGTGAAATTACCAGGAGCCCTATTTAATACTTCCCAATCAGAATTTCTGATTTTACGAATTCTATCTTAATTAATTATAGATTCGTCCTCAAAACCTTTAGAAATAAATGGCTTTCTATGTAACTTCCACCCATGTTTAAAAAGAGTTGGCATAATAATTGAGACTCGTTTAACTTTAAATTGTTGTCAACATTTACAATTATCCTCGTTATTAATCACAAAACACTTAGCAAAAGCATTCGCATGAAAAAAACACTATTTCTTTTAGCCCTGAATCTTTTTAATGGATATCTGTTAATTGCCCAAACTTCTACTGAATTGTATGAAAATGCCATGAAGTATAAAGCCAAGGATAATTTAACAGAAGCTGGTAAGCTTATGGCTAAAGCCCTAGTTGAGGATCCACAAAATTTAGCGTACAAAAAAGAGTTTGCGGACATACAGTATTCACGCCGATTATATTTTGATGCTATCCCTATTTATGAAGAATTACTAGTAAGTGACGATAAAAATATTGTTTACCTGGCTCGTTTAGCGGAAATGTATAGCATGAGCCCTAAAAAAATGAAGGGTATTGAATATGCTGAGAAGGCATTAAACCTGAATCCAACTGACGGGGATGTCAACAAAATGCTAGCAAGAACTTATCTCGAAGTTGGGCATTATCCTCAGGCTGTTAGGTTATATCTAAGAGCGGAGAAAGTCTTGCCTAATGATAGAGATTTGCCTTTCAAGATTGCGAATTGCTACGAAAAAATGAATAAGTATACAGAATCCATGAACTATTACATTAAGGCATTTAATCTTGATCCTGAAAATCCTACTAAAATATACGAAGCAGCCTTGAGTTGTTATAATGCAAATCAATATATGAAGTCGATTGAATTTTATCAATTAGCCGAAGATAAAGGATATCTTAAAACCAAGTTCTTTTATGAAAATTGGGCTTTGACTTACATAGAAATGAAGGATTATGAAAAATCTTTATTTTATTATGCCAAAGCAAAAGATTATGCCCCTTACGATAAGGACTTGAATATTGCAATTGCAGAAGTGTACATGAAAAAGGGAGACTTCAACAAAGCAAGAAGTATCTTAGACGAAATCCTTGAAATTAATCCCGAAGATGCAGAAGTTATTTATACTAAAGGAATGACTTATTATAAGGCTGGAAACACTACCAAAGCAGAATCTTTTTTTAATCAAGCATTTGCCATAGATCCTTCTTTGCGTTCGCTTAGATATACCAAAACTAATTTCTAAGTTAGGGTCTTTCTAAAGTAAATCCGAAGCTAGTTCCTACATCAAGTTTGCTTCTACAGTTGACAGTTTGTTGGTGAGCTTCTATGATATGCTTCACGATGGCTAACCCTAATCCTGTACCACCTTCGTGTCGCGAACGTGCATTATCTGTTCTATAAAACCGTTCAAATACTCTAGAGATATGATCTTCGTTGATACCAATTCCATTATCAGTGATTTCAATTAAAACTTGCTTTCGATCAACTAAATAGATACCAGCAACTGTTTCACCATTTTCTTTGCCATAGTTAATAGAATTCTCTATCAAATTTACTAATACTTGTTTAATCTTTGTTAGATCTGCAAAAACAGTTACAGGCTGATCACAACCTTTTTTAATGAGCAACTTAATTTGCTTCTTCGTTGCCTTTTGAGACAATTCTTCAAACACATCTTGAATCAATTGTTGAATAATAAATTCTGACTTATGAACACTGATTTGATTTGATTCGATTTTTGAAATTTCATCAAGATCCTTCACCAAATCTGATAACCTATCAATACTTTTTGATGCTTTCTGAAGAAAAATTTTATTGACTTTTTCATCTTCAATCGCACCATCTAACAAAGTTTCTATAAATCCTTGCGCTGCGAATATGGGCGTTTTTATTTCATGCGAAAGATTCATTAAAAATTCTCTTCGAAATGCTACATTACTTTGTAATCTTTCTATTTCTACAATGTGTTCTTCGGCCCATTTCTCTACATCTTGACTTACATCTTGAATAGTTTTTTTGGGTAATAATTCTTGATTATAAAATTCTTCTCTTTTAGAAGCTTTAGTTTGAGAAATAAATTTATAAATCAATTTTATTTGCCTGTAGATATACCAATCCATTAGATAATAAATTAAGGTATAAGACAACACCAAAATAAATGCAAAACTCAGGGTTGAAGCTTGCCAACTAATAGTGTAAAAGTAAATAGTTAATGCCACAGCTAGGGATAACAACAAAGCTATGAACAAGGTTACTTGCTTAGGTGACAAATTTTTATTTTGTAACATGAGGTGAAGTTACAATGATAATCGCAGAAAATAATTCATCAAACTTCAAACTTGTATCCAACACCTTTGATGGTATGGATAAAATCTTCATTCAGTTTCTGTCTAATTTTTCTTACATGAACATCTATTGTTCTATCACCTACTATCACTTCATTTCCCCAAACAGTATTTAAGATATCATTTCTTAAAAATACTCTTCCAGGTTTGGAGGCGAGTAGTGCAAGCAATTCAAATTCTTTTCTCGGAAGTTTGACTTCAACTCCTTTATGCGTAACAATAAATTTTTCGCGATTGATTTCTAATTCTGGAAAACTCATGGTTTGTCCATCAGTTTTATGAATCCGACGGAATGCTGACTGTACGCGAGACAGTAATAATTTAGGTTTAATGGGTTTGGAAATATAGTCATCTGCACCGGCTTCTAAACCTTTTATTTCAGCCGCTTCATCAGCTAATGCCGTTAAGAAAATAACTACAATATCATTAAATGCTGGTTTAGATCTAAGCTCGATACAAGTTTGAATTCCGTCTTTATGAGGCATCATTACATCCAACAAAATAAGATCAGGTTTGAAACTCGATGCTTTTGACATGGCATCAACCCCATTATACACTGCTTCTACCTCATATCCATTTGATTCGAGATTGTATTGAATCATTTCAACAATATCCTTCTCATCATCTACAACTAAAATCTTTCCGATTTTCTTTTCCATACAAGGTTTTTACAAAAGTAAGGAAGAAAATTTTGCAAATGAATTCGCATGGATTACGAAATTGTTACATAAATAATTCTAAAAACGGGATCTCATTGAAATAGCTTAAAAATCTGATGATCTCTTTCAGTAAATCAAAATTCATGTTATTGGTTGTTTAAGGTGTCTTTAATAGAGTTTTCGAGTTCTTTTTTAGCCTCTTCGATTTTTCTTTCAGCCTTGATTCTTGCATCTTCTAATTCGCGTTTAGCTTCTAGCACTTTGTCTTCCATTTCTTTGGCAGCTTCTTGAATTTCTTCTTTCTTTTGCAAGATTTCTTGGGCTTCTACTTGCTTATCATCATCTTCTTGAGGTGGATTAACATCAATGTCAACATTTGTTTCATGATTTGTAATCACCTTATCTTCTTTTACATCATGATCACTATCAAAATTGAAAAAGAAATTTTTGTGATTAGCTCTAAATGTGTGCTTTAATTGTTTTTTTAGTTGTTCAGAAACTACCACAGTTTTCCCTTTGGGTATATAAATAGTAACTTTTACATTCTGAAAATGATAAGGATTTTTGTTATTTAGCTTAATGATTGAAGCAAGCAAGACATTATTCTCTTGAATTTTATAATCAAAAAAAGTGGCGTTAGCATGTTCTGTTGCATAAAATCTATTTTTACCAAAAGCTGATTTTTCTATATCCATACTAAAATTAGGTTCATCAGTATTTTTGTACTTAACCCATACACCATGTATATGGTTTTGTCCGGGTGTTTTTTCGATGATACTTCCAAATGGGTTTATTTCATAAAAAGCATTTCCAGTATATTCTAATTCTGTGTCTAGGGGTTTCACGAAAAGCGTATCGAAATTTCCTTGAATTTGAATATGCTCAGCTATGGGTTGGTATGGTTTATTATCTGATCCGATGATGGCAATTAATAAAAACCCGCACACCCAACCTAAGGTATGTAAAGCAATAAAAATAACTCTGAGTGATTTGTTCGGCGAATTAAAACCAGCAAGCTTACGCACACCCCAAAGTATTAAACCAACAAAGGGTAGTATGCCTAAAAATAACACTGTAAAGAGGGCTAAGGTTTTATTATAGCTTGTAAATAATATGACATCTGCTAAATTATAAGATAGTAATGATGCCATGATGATAGATCCTAACACAGGTAAAATTGAAATCATAAAAACAATGATCAGTATATAGGCAACCACTTTCAAAAAAGTATTCAATCCTGATTTAGAAGCATCTGTAATATTTTGCATGGAGATTGAATGTTGGATGGTTGATATATTAATTGGTTCGCCTTTTAATAACATATAATCCGTGGAATTTTTAGCCAAAGGCACAATCACCCAAAGCACGCAATAGGTAATAAACGTTAATGAATAGAACGAAGTACCTAAAAAGTGAATTTTATGCCAATCGTTGTGATCAGACACCACACCGAGCAAAAATGGGATTAGAAATATGGATCGCATAATCCATGAATCTGTATTGAAAAATTGCGCCAATCCACTGCAAACACCCCCTAACACTTTATCCTTTGGATTTCGAAATAACTTGTTTGTGGTGTTCTGTTTGAGGTAGGCAGGTTTTAGTGCTATCCATAATATAATATAAGCTACAATACCTAAATTAAATTTAAATAAGGTGGCGACATTAAAAATGGTAAATACAATAAATACCAAACGAACAGCAATTGGATCGATGGAAAAATAATTGGCGATACCACTGCAAACTCCGCCAATAATTTTTTCGCCTTTGAATTTATTTCTAAAAAGTTGTTTTTTAATGATTGGTGGCGGATCTGCCTTGGGTTTAGATTCTTCTCGATCGGGATCTAAATCTGCTGGCTTTCCAATGGTGGCAATTAGTTCATCAATATCCTGTTGATTGATTGAAATGGCTCCGCCTTTTAATTTCTCTTCAAAGATTTCTCCCATTCTGTATTGTAAGTCGGCAAAAGTTTCATCACCCCCTTCTTCTTTTAGAAAATAAGCTTTCAAATCTGATTCGTATTGTTGAAATATTTGAAATGCCTTTTCTTCAAAAGAAATATTTCTTCCTTGATAATTTATTTGGATAATTTTTTCCATGTTCTTCTTTTTTTGGAATTAGTGATTGGTGTTTGTGATTTTATTGACTGCTGTACTTATTTCTATCCACGTAGATTGTAGGGTGAGGTAAAACTCTTTACCTGTTTCTGTCATGGTAAAATATTTTCTGGGAGGCCCTCCACTACTTTCTACCCATCTATAATCGAGATATCCTGCATTTTTTAATCTAGTTAACAAAGGGTAAAGTGTTCCTTCGAGGACTTGCATGCCTGAATCTTTTAATTCTTGGGTAATGTCACTTGGATAAGCTTCGCCGCGCTGAATGATTGATAATATTGCAAATTCAAGGAGTCCTTTTTTCATTTGACTTTGAATATTATCGGTATTTATTGTTGCCATATCGCGTGATTTGAATGCAAACCTAATACATTGCCATGTATTATGCAATACATAGTACTGATTTTAACAAACTATTTTACATAACTATGTAATGGGCATACTAATTTAACTAGCATTTTGATAATACGGGTAGTTTGTATTGCGGCAACGATAGAGCGTATACCCCGCACCGCGCTTGGCTTCGGCGCGGGAGGCGTATAAGCGAAAGCGTGTGTGCCGCCCAAAAAATGATTTAAAAAATAAAAGCCGTTCCAATTGAATGAAACGGCTAAATAAAGTTATTAGAAAGTAGAATTACTCCTTCATGACTTTGTAAATTGAGGCTGAAGTAGTTCCTTCTTGTAGCAGTTTGAGGAAATATAACCCTGAGGGCAATGTGGCTAAATCGTTGAATTGAAAGGTATTTTTCCCTTCTGTTACCTGTACAAGCTGAGTTCTTAGCAATTTGCCTCGAAGATCAAGGAGTTCTATAGAAAGTTCACCTTGTGTTGAAGTCTGGTATTGTATGTTTAAACTATGTTTGCAGGGATTTGGATAAATCGTAGTTTCTTGTGAAAATTCGCTTAGTTTTAAATAGACAACTTCGGAATAGATATACTTACCGTCTTGATCTAAAATTTTCAATCTATAGTAGCTGTTTTTGAATGGTTGTTTATCATTAAATTGATATGCTTGTTGTTGTGTGCTTTGGTTGTTGGCTTCAACAAAACCAATTTTTTGAAATGCATGTTGATCCTCGCTCACTTCAATTTCATAGCCTTGGAGATTTACTTCATGATCTACGGTCCAATTTAATGTATTGCTGAGATCATTTTCTTGTATTCCATTGAATGAAATTAACTCAACGGGTAAAGGAATTGAATTTAGAATTTGATTAGCAATAATGCCTGGACTTAGGTTGTAGAAGGTGCCTGTATTTGAATGTTCTAATTTTACAGCCTTCACCATGTATACACTTTTTAATTCGTTGCCATTTACGATAGGAAATTCATCAATGAAATCTGTGGAGGTTATATAGTTTGGCGTAAGCAATTCAAAATCGCCTTCTACATTAGTTGCACGATACACATAATATCCAAGAACCTCGGCATCTGTTGAAGCTGACCAGTTTAACGCTACCTTAGTTCCATTTTCTATGCCTACTGCGTTGATTGAAGTAGGGGCGTCAAACATATACATTTTTAAAGAGGGGTCTCCTAAGAGTGATTGATGCACTTGATCTGCAAAAATTCCTCGAGGTAAATAAGTGTAATCATTTTCGATAGAATTTAGATAACTATATCCGATAGGCTCTCCTAAAGCCATTGTATGAAAAAACCAATTTGGTCTACCACCCCAAACGCTTACTAATGTTGAAGAGGGGCTTGCTAAAGGCGCTCTGAGAAAATTATTTTTTGTATCCCAATCTCCAAAATAGCTCCCATAAAGCATGGTAAACACACTTGACACCTCGCTTGTTTTGAAACTATTTGTAGTACCCACCCCTGTGGCGCCTGTATTCCATCCGCCGCCACAACCATAGCTCCATATATATGAATCTGTTTTTAGGTCTGTAAAATAATCACCTGCTTTAACTTGACTTCCACCCACAAGTGATGAAAAATTTCTCCATCCATTTTGGGCGAAGGCTTCTCCGTACATGAAACCAAAATTATCATCAACCAATCCGGCTTGTCTGAATTTTTTGATCCCTGCTCTGTATGTATGATTTTTTTGGAGATATTGTTTAAATAAAATTACATCGTTTGAATTAATGTAAGACATATTAAACACATCTACTCTTCCAACAAATATTTTCATATTGCAAGCTGAAGTTCTGGTGCTTAAATCAAATTTGCCATCTCCCACAACATTGTGGTTGCGGATGTCAGTGGCTGAAACATTGTTTAAAGTTTGATCAGACCAATTAGGTGATTGTGTATTCATATCGCTATAAAACATATCAGATGGCCAAGCCCCTACATGATCGGAATGACCATCAGGAGAAATATTACCGCTATAGGGTACTGCTACATGACCTAATAAAATTACACCTTTAAGTCCACTTGGATTTGCCACATAATGATTTAAAATGATTTGTTTTACATTCACTACGGATTCGGTACGAGAAACATATGCTGTACTAACTTTCCATCCTTCTTTGATTAGATCTGTTTTATAAATGTCTAAGTCTGCAGCAGCAGCTTGTTGATAGGTATTATCAATCACCAACAATAATTCACCAGCTTGATGCACTACAGGTACTTCGATACCTGCATAAACATATCCAGAAATATTAGGATTCGTAGCACTTTGAACAGCATATTCATAAGCAGCTCCGATGGTGACATTTACATCTGTAAAAAAAGTATCATTGATAGGTAGGTTATTTGCGATGATATCGAACACCTTTTCATGCCTATATTTTCGGAAAACAGTGTAAGTACTTACTCCAACTTGTTTATTCCAAGAAAGTTTAATTGAAGGAAGTTGAGTTTGGCTTACCGAGATATTAAAGACTAAGTCCTCTGGTTTAGATTGAGCAAGTATTAACTGTGTAGAACATAAAATCAAAAAACAAATAGTCGTGTAAATCTTTTTCATAATAACTGCTTATAATCAATTATTTGCAACTATCATGCCAACACAAATATGTTATATGTTGATTTATAATGATATATATGAATATATATTATTATATTAATTTTATTTCTATTTATTAAGTGATGAAATAATTGACTTTAGACAAAAATGTGACTTTGGTTATTAATAAAATAAATAATTAAATTTATTTAATTGTAATTTGTTATTTTTCAATTTATTACATTTACTTAAAATACATATGTATCAGTATTAAAAGGTTTCTACAAGATATTTAGGGATAAATACCTTCATCTTGCGAGAATAAAATAGAGATAGTAGGTAGAAATTTCTTTGAACAACTGAAAAATTGAATGAAACAATTACCTTTACGAATTATGAAACACCTTCCCAATATTCTCACCTTAGGTAACTTGTTTCTTGGATGCATGGCCATCGTGTTCATCCTTCATACACAACCCTTTCTGGGAGAATTAAATGGGGAACAACTTTGGGTGAGTGGCACATCGCAAATTTATTATGGAAGTCTTTGTATTTTCTTAGCTGGCCTATTCGATGTGCTTGATGGAATGGTAGCTAGGTGGCTAGGCGTTCATTCACCTATTGGTAAAGATTTAGATTCATTAGCTGATGTTGTGTCTTTCGGTGTGGCTCCAAGTATGATTATGATGAAACTTTTATGGTCTTCATGGATGAATCAACCTCATGCCTTAGATATTTCTATGTTAGTAGTTTGTCCAGCGTTTTTATTAGCTTGTTTTGGTGCCTTACGTTTAGCACGATTTAATCAAGCCCCTTCTAACACGCTGTACTTTACAGGAACGCCAATTCCGGCAATGGGTATATTTGTTGCCGCACTTCCTTTGATTTTATTACAAAATCCATTAGGTCTTGGATTAAAACTATTGAATCCATGGTTATTATATTTCATCATAGGAATTTTATGTTGGCTAATGGTTAGTCATTTCAAATTATTCACCTTGAAATTTTCACAATTCTCTATAAAAAAATATTGGCCACAATTAGTATGGCTGGGGCTTAGTGCCTTATCTATTCCATTTTTACAAACACTCTTTATTCCTTTCTCCTTTTTACTTTATATTATTTTATCATTCGCATACAAACACCAGGAAATATGATTTTTACTGCACAGATCAATATTATGCCCTTAAAAGAATTACTTGATCCTCAAGGCAAGGCTGTAAATCTAAGTTTGCATAATTTAGCCCTTTCTCAAATTCAAGATGTTAGAATTGGAAAAAGAATTCATTTGCAAATTGAAGCTGATGACAAAGACACTGCGTTAAGCATTGCAGACACTGCTTGTAAAAAAATGCTATGTAATGCTGTGATGGAAAATTATTCTATTGAAATAATTTCTTGAGCGAAGTAGATGTTCAACGCTAAGATTTCTTACTATCAAGTATATATTTGAAGGCATTCATTGTATTTTGTACGATCTATACTTTACTTTCTCTTTATTAAAAGAATGAAGTAACTAAGTATTTCCAAGGAAATTCATAGTTTGAATAATATTATTCAACTTTAGTTGTTCAATTTGTAAGTCTACTAAAACGAGGTCCACTTTAAGGATGAAGTTTGAATTCGTCAAACATTAGTAACCCAAAAAACTTTGTTGATTGTCACACATTAAAAATCTGTTTTGCCAAAAATTACTTTTTAGAAAATTGGTACTTTATAGTTTGTGCCTTACTAAATATTTCAATAAAATAATTTCCTCGTCTTAAATCAGCAATATCAATTCTGTTTACATTTCGATTCAATGAATCTTTAATTTTACATATTTTACCTTCACTACTTCTTATCAAACAACGTACTTTTTCTTGCTCTCCCATCCCTAGTATCATTAAGTAAGAATCGGCTGGATTGGGATAAATGGTTAAAGATTGAAGTAAACAATCTACAGGTTGAATATCGCTATAGGAGACAATTCCATCAATTGAATTCATTCTTAAGCGATAATAACTTTTATGTTCCAAAGGAAAATAATCAATAAAACTGTAATCATGTCGATTGTGCTTTATGATATCAGTTGATGTATTCATTTTTGTAAAGACCTTTGCATCTTGACTTCGCTCAATATCAAAATTTACAACTTGATTATTCTTATCAACTTGCCAATATAGCTCGACACGCTGTTGAATTCTTTGGGCGGTAAAATTTAAATTATGTAGGCTAAGTGGATACACATTCTTAATTCTACTTAAATAGGGTATACTATCCGAATTGACTTTTGTAAAATGGCCTCCTATAAGTATTTTTTGATCTGCCTGAATAAAAATAGCTCTTGGAAGTTGGTTCAAATTCATTTGAAGATTAAATAAAGTATCTCTGTCTCCATTGGCCAACAATCGTGTAATGAATTTTGCACTATCTTGATTATAGGTCGTAAAATACCCCCCTAATACAATCTTACCATCAGCTTGTAACGCGGCTTGCCAAATCCAATCATTTGAACCTATTCCAACTTGAAAACTTTGATCAATGCTGCCATCAGGTTTAACCCGAACTATATTCTTTTTATCTACCTCATTATACGTGTGAAATTTTCCGCAAAGAATAATATCATGATTTGGCTGCACTACAATACTACTTACTTTAGCATTTGAAGCCACAGGACTCATGATACCCGTACCAGGATCAAAGCTCATGTCTAAATTTCCATCAGGTAATAGTCGGGCAATTCTATTTCGTGCTGTACCATTATAACTCGAAAACAATCCTCCTATCAATATTTTGCCATCTGCTTGCAAAGCACTGATCCATAAATTTTGGTTTGCACCAGTACCAGGATTAAACGAGGTATCTATACTTCCATCGCTCATTAAACGGGCTATTCGGTTACGTGAAATGCCTTGATAAGATGTAAAAACACCAGCAATGATTATTCGGCCATCTGTTTGTACATTCATAGAAAAAATAGTGTTGTTAGCTCCAGCACCGGGATTAAAACTAGTATCCAAGCTTCCATCTGGATGCAATCTCGCTATACGATTTCTTGACAAACCATCATAGCTAGTAAACTGACCCCCTACAATGATTTTCCCATTAGGCTGCAAGGCCGAACAATAGATAACACTATTAGCACCAGTTCCTGCAACAAACGAACTATCATAAGTTCCATCTGAAAATAATCTAACTATCTTATTTGAAAGCTGGTTGTTATAGAGATTAAAATTTCCACTAACAAGGAGTTTATTGTCTGGCTGCATTAAGATAGAATAAACCACATTATTTGGCCCTAAACCCGATTCAAAATCAAGATCTCTTACCATAAGCTGTCCTTTTGCAATCAACCCGATTAATAAAGCTGCCAAAAGAAAATTAATTTTTATCATTACTATGTTTATTTATTAATCGGGAAGACTCACTATAAAAAGACAACTCTAAAACAACCAGCAATATGATTCTAGAATTAGGCTATTCAACCAATATAAATTAATATGAACAACTCTAATTCCTCAGAAAATCTGTAATTAAATTCTTCAATGAATTTTTCATCTAACAAATTCTCTTTAGTTTTTCTTTCTATTAAATAATTTCTCCAATTAGTAATTCTCCACATCATTTTATCCATTTTATTCCTTCATCACAAACTCTACATACATAAATTACAAGTATGATGCATTACACAGCCTTCCAATTCGACTTAAAAGATTGGCTATTCAGCAATTGATTATCATCAATTTTTTGATTTTGCATCATTAGGATAATAACTATTCAATATATACAGCAAGCATAACTAAACCTAAATCAGAACAACTCTACATCCTATATTAAAAATCTGAGATGAACTCGACTGTACAACAATTTGCCTGTAAAGACTCCGTCTAATATGACTAACGCTGGGTCAGTATTTTCGAGCTAAATCCTTCGTATGCTTGATATATAGGCTTTAAGCTATTTCGTAAACAAGATTCTACATTAAATAAATCAAAGTGATCAGTTATACTATTCAAACTTAATACAACAATTTAGCAGTTCATATTTGCTCAGTCAAGAGAAGAGATTCAACGAGAAATAAAATTTGCCTAAGGAAACACTATAACCCTTTGACAATTTTTCAATGCTGATTTATTCCTATCGAACCTCTCTCCGACGTCGCATCCTTATGAGTCTACCCTTACATCATAAAACTATCTTTCACCAACTTTCTTATTTAAAGTTTATACCACAATCGAACTTTTGATTTCCTTCATGACTAGGCATTGTATGCTGCGAGGCAAACAATCTGTCATGATTAAAATTTATGTAGACCTAAATCTGCTCGGTCAAAAGTGGGGAATTTTAAAGAAATCATATAGTACCTTTTTCGACTTTACATCAAGCTTGTACAAAACTCTACTCCTCAACTCCATCATCTCTTCTTTGATTTCAAAAAAATCCCCACTCGACTTCGCATCTTTATGAGTCTACCCTTACATCATAAAACTTTATTTAATACCCTCAAAATTCTCTCTTTCATACTTAATTTTTTTTCATTCTTTGCTCAGTCAGCAGTGGAGAATTTTAAGGCCCCATTTAATTAAATTTGATTGTTTCAAACTTAACAAACATCAAACTCCTCAACTCGGTACCTTATCTCGATTCCTTAAAACTCCCCACCCGACTTCGCATCCTTATGAGTCTACCCTTACATCATAAAACCCTCTTTCATTACTAATTTTCTTTTTAAAAAGTGCCGGATAATTTATTCGCAATCACCATCCGGCACCTTTCTCATTTTAAACACTACAAAAAGAACTTCATCAGAAAATGTTCAAGCAATTTCTTCACGAGAAGCCTTTAAAAACTTCTTCTAAAAGAATCTCTCAAAGTTTGTTTGCTTCTTAGTTGAAACATGTTTCTCATTTTCTGATGTAAAACTACAGTGGCTTCATGTTTCATTTTTCTAGCTTTTCACAATTAGGGATTTTGGTGTATAAATGAGGATAATCTTGTATAATTGCGCCGACATGCTCGTCAGAAAAGCCTATTTTTACCAAATGTTACCCAATTTCTCTCTTCAAGATTTGCTTGCAAAGCACGATTTCGACCATTTAAACGACATGCAAACAAAAGTGCTTGAACATTTTCCTTCACAAGATGAAATTATATTACTTTCAAATACAGGTTCTGGAAAAACGCTTGCTTTTTTATTAGCCATCTTACAACAAATTCAACCTAACCAACATCATACTCAAGCCCTGATAATTGCACCTTCGCGTGAATTAGCTATGCAAATCGATGAAGTATTTCGCAAACTCAATACCAAATTAAAGGTTTGTCTTTGCTACGGTGGTCATAAACGAGAAATTGAAGAAAACAACTTACTTGTTGAACCTGTATTAATCATAGGTACAGCAGGAAGATTAGCCGATCATATTCGAAGAGGAAGTATTCGTACAGAAAAAATCGAATGCTTAGTTTTAGATGAATTTGATAAAAGCATCGAACTAGGTTTTCTTGAAGAAATAGAGTTTATCATCTCTTCTCTCCCTACTCTCCGTAAAAAAATTCTCTGCTCTGCAACCGCTGCCAAATCAATTCCTGAAGGTATTCAAGTTAAGAATCCTTTCGAACTAAACTTTATTGTTGAAGACGAAACTGCTTCTAATAAAGACCTCGAAATTGTGAAGTTTCTTTCTCCTGAGCAAGACAAAATTAATACACTCTTTAAATTGTTATGCTATGCAAAAAATCATCCTGCCATTGTTTTTTGTAATCATCGTGATGCTATAGAACGTGTAGCTTTTCTGATGGCAGAAAAAGGTATAGAATGCGCTTGCTATCATGGAGGCATGGAACAACATGAAAGAGAATCTGAATTGGCAATGTTTCGAAATGGTACTATGCGTGTATTAATTACAACAGATTTAGGTGCACGAGGATTGGATATCCCAGGCATTCGATACATCCTTCATTATCATTTACCGCTTACAGAAGATAGCTTCACACACCGCAACGGACGCACAGCACGCATGTTCGATTTCGGTACTGCCATCATCTTACTCGCACCCGATGAAGAATTACCTTCGTTTGTTAATCAAGACATCAAATTATTAAACATTCCAGATACCTTCATACTTCCAGAAGAATCACCTTGGATCACCTTACATTTTTCAATTGGCAAAAAAGATAAGGTCAATAAAATTGATATAGTTGGCTTCCTTTCTCATATTGGTGCCTTGAAAAAAGACGATATCGGTTTAATCGAAGTAAAAGATTTTTTTGCCTTTGCGGCCATTAGACGAAAAAAATTGAAGCAAACTTTAAACAATATTCAAGACGAAAAAATCAAAGGGAAAAAAGTAAAAATCAATGAGGCTAAACTATATATCGATAGCATTCATCAATCCGACATTTAAACTAACAACCTTATTCACGTAAAGTAGGCGCATAACGTCGCTTCCCTTCTAACCAATCACAATACGCCACCGTGCCTAACCTAAATCGTACTGGAATTTTAGTCAACTTCTCTAACTTCAATTCTTGTTTGCAAAAAAAACCATAACCGCACGTAACATGATTTGCTGAAATAAGCATACTAAACTTAGGCAGCTCTTTCTTAGTAAAAAGGCCAGTATACAATGGTTTTGGCCCAACCAATTTGATCTGCTGTCCATACGTGATAAGATTCGTACATACAAAAAATAGAAAAAAGCCCCATTTCATTCATTGAATTTACACAGAATAATTGGTAATTTGTTTTAACTTTCTTCATTTAATCTTTAACTTGTCCCTATTATTGCATTTCAACTTAGCTTAAAAAAATCACACATGGAATTACCTAAATTTTTACTTGGCGACAACACCGATTTTCCTGAAGATATTTTTGTTATTCATCTCGATTTTCCTCAGTTTATCGTTAATCTTAAAAACGATGAAGTAGAATTATTTGATGAAGTAGACGATATGAGCGAAGCAGAATTACAAAATGAAATGCTCTCCTTGGTAAGTCAAGCTGCGGCATTTTATGATCGAGAAATGCAACGCT
>JAGNOY010000097.1 GCA_017989935.1 Chitinophagaceae bacterium | reverse complement strand
TTTCTTCATCCCAATCAAGTTGTATTTGCTTGATCTCATTCATTTCTTTTCGATAATGAATTGAAGTTCCTCTAAGTGCTACCAAACTTTGTTGCGAGATGACTTTCATATTGCCCTGCATGATATCTGCCAAACTTTCTCTAAACAGATTTAATGAATGAGATTCAGTCAAAGTATATAAATCTTGCACCCAACAATTCGAAGGTATTTCGAAACGTTTCTCAGCAAGTATATCTCCATGATCAATTCCCTGATCCATCAGGTGTATAGTTGTACCAAATTCTTTCTTGCTGTCTAAAATTGCAAAAGAAAACTGATTGCACCCTCTATATTCAGGCAAAGGAGCCATATGTAAATTCAAAGCAATTCGATTTGCTTTAGCAATATGCTCAGGTTTTAAAATTTCGTGATATTGAACGGAATACAATACATCAACCTGTGGCATTTCATCCAAACTTTCTATAATAGGAATTTGATATTGATTGGCCAACTTGATTAGGCTCAACGAAGGATTGAAAGTCGGATTATCATTGGTTAATAATCCTACAATTTGTAAGTCTAATTGATCTTGCTGTTCAATTAAATATTCTAGACATCGGTAGCCGATTGGCTTGGACCCTAAAAAGATCAGGGACTGTTTATTCATCAGGCAAAAATAATCAACTATTTTATCTATTTTCGGCTTTCCAAGATGGCTTTGAAAATACTTATCCTCATGCCCCGTATTCCTTATCCTTTGAGGGATGGAGGCTCTATTGCCATGAATCAAACACTTGAAGCCTATTTAGAACAAGGTTGCGAGGTGAGTTTATTGGCTATGAATACATCAAGGCATTGGGTTGAGGAAAGCAGTTTGCCGCCTATTTATCAACAATTAACTAATTTTCGAACTGTTTACGTCAAAACAAATATTAACCCTTTATCTGCATTTTTTAATTTATTTACTGATAAATCATATAATGTAGAACGTTTTGTAAATAAAGAGTTTGAAAAAGAACTGATTGTTATGCTTGGGGAAGAATCATATGATTTTATACAATTTGAAAGCATTTATACAGCGCCCTATTTAAAAATAGTACGAAAGCAAACCGATGTAGCTTGTTTTTGCCGTGTACATAATATTGAGTTTCTCATTTGGCAGCGATTATCAGAGCATGAAACTTCGTTTCTTAAAAGAAAGTATCTTGAATTACTAACTAATAGATTAAAAAGTTTTGAAGAAGATATACTGAAACAATTCAATTTATTATTACCCATTTCTCAAAAAGAAGAAGCCTATTTAACACAAACTAAAAGTAATTCTTGTTATTATTTACCCTTTGGTGTAGAAGAAAATAACGACCAAATAAATCCAAACATAGACAAACAGAGTATATACCATATCGGCAGTATGGACTGGGCTCCTAATGTAGAAGGCATACATTGGTTTCTCGACAAAGTATGGCCCTTGGTGCACGAAAAGCTACCTCATATTCATGTATATTTAGCAGGCAAAAACATGCCCGCCTCAATTCATACCATCGAAAATCTTCATATCAACGTAGTTGGCGAAATTGATGATGTCATGAAATTTAGTCTTGAAAAAAATATAATGATTGTGCCGCTTTTGTCAGGTGCTGGCATCAGAATTAAAATACTTGAAGCAATGGCTCTAGGTAAGACTATTGTCACCACGCAAATAGGCGCAGAAGGCATAGGTGCTACTCATCATGAAAATATACTTATAGCTGACACACCAGAAGAATTTGTAGCTTGTTTACACGATTGTTTTACTCATCCTGAAAAAAGCGCACAGCTTGGTAAAAAGGCACAAGAATTTGTCTACGCTCGTTTTGGCAAATCAACTATATATGCTCAATGGATCGATCATTTAAAAAGTATCTTATAAGTGGCGTTGCGTAAAAAAATAGCCGTCATATTATCTAGATTTCCTTATCCCTTAGATAAGGGCGATAAGCTTAGGGCTTTTCATCAAATACAATACTTATCAACCTTTCATGACATTTATTTATTTGTACTAACTGAGCAAGAAATCAGTCAAGAGCATTTAGCCATTTTACAACCCATTTGTAAAAACATTACCCAATACAGATTGAGTTTGATTGATAAAATAGTCCAGATTGGACTAAGCGCTTTCAAACAAATTCCAGTTCAGGTTGGCTATTTTTTTTCCTCTAGCATCAAACGTAAAATGCATCTAGATATTCATCAACTTAAGCCCAATGTAGTTTATTGTCAGCTTTCACGAACGGCAGAATATGGGAAGAATTTACCTTACCCTAAAATCATAGATTTTCAAGATGCATTTTCAACTAATTATAGTCGCATCAAAGAACAATACGTTGGTCCTAAGAAATGGTTTTATGCACGCGAAAGTGCTTTGATGAAAAAATATGAAATCAACATGTTGACATGGTTTGATAAGTGCACTATCATTTCCGAATTTGATCGACAAGAAATTGCTTCGAACAGCCAAAATTTATTTGTAGTACCTAATGGAGTAGACACTGATTATTTTAAAACTAAAAGTCTTGCCAAAACTTATGACATTTTATTTCTAGGCAACCTTTCTTATATCCCTAATAGGCAAGCTGCGATTTATTTAATTCAGAAAATATGCCCTTTGTTACTTGCATATAAAAAGGATATTAAAATTCTGATAGCAGGCACATCTCCGGGTCCATTAACTCAATATGCTACAGCTAATATTGACATTCCTGGTTGGATGCCAGATATCAGAGTGGCCTATGAAAAATCATCTATTTTTGTAGCTCCATTATTTAGTGGCGCCGGCTTGCAAAATAAATTACTCGAAGCGATGAGTATGGAACTACCATGCATTACCACACCGATTGTAAACTTATCATTGCAAGCCACAGAAAATAAGGAAATCTTGCTTGCTAAAAATGAAAAAGAATTTGTAAAGCAAATCATTTCTCTATTAGAAGATCCTACTTTAAACACTTATATCAAATCCAATGCCTCCACATTTGTTCATGAAAATTATCCATGGAACAAAGCCAATCAAAAGCTTCTTGAATTGATTTAAATTTATTGATTATTATGCATATCAAATACCCACTGTTCTTTAGCCTATTGTTTTTTATAAGTTGCCAAGTATATGCTCAGCAATATGCCAATGAAATTGCCAAACATCGGAAACAATATAAATTAGAATTTTTAACTGACGAACATAGCCCACTGACGGCCAAAGACACAGGCAAACTAAATTTCTATCCAGCAAATCCTGCCTATTTGGTCAAAGCCAATTTCACATCTATTCAAGATAGTATTGGCTTTGATATGCAAACACATAATGGTGTTATAAAAAAATATTTTGTCTATGGTAAGGTAAATTTTACTTTATCAAAAAAAGAGCATGTATTATTTATATATCAAAGTCAATCCTTGAAGAATAAAAAAGAATTTGAAGATTATCTATTTATTCCATTTACAGACGAAACAAACAATACAGAAACTTTTGGAGGAGGCCGCTATCTAGATTTTCGGATGAAAGATATTTTCAATAACACTTTATTGATTGATTTCAACAAATGTTACAATCCTTATTGTGCTTACAAAGAAGGCTATTCATGCCCCATTCCGCCTCGAGAAAACGACATAAAGATTTCGATTTATGCAGGCGAAAAGAATTTCGATCCTAAAAAAAACAAGCATTAAATATGTACTAAATTTAACAACTCTTCGTTTAGTTAAAAATTACTCTGATGAAACATTCTGTATTTGTGTTTATATTGCTTGCAATTGCGCAACAATCTTTGGCACAGCAACCACTCATTTCGCTCACCGAAAGAAAAAACGAAATTGGACTAGCTTCCAGAAACACCATAAATTCAACCTATAAAAACTATACAGGACTTGAACTCATTGGCAAAAGATGGAAAAATAAATGGCAAGCATATCGAGTAGGTCTAGGTATTAATTTTGAAGATTATACGAATCCTAGAAGTCTATATTCTTATCAACAAGATTCAGTGATTGAGAAAAAAATTTCTACAGTTAAAAGATACGCCACTTTGAGCTTAGGCCTTGAAGCCGAAAGACACTTTTATGGCAAAATCTATTTATTTGGCGCTTTAGATACAAGATTTATGTATGGCAAAGGTGAGACAAATGAAAACATCACGAAATATGGTTCAAATTTTCAAGAAAATAATTTTATCAATCACCGTTACTCTAATTTATTAGATCAGGGGCAAGTTTTCAAATGGGATATCTTGCCTTCTATAGGTGCTAAGCTGAAATTCAATCGAATTTGTTTTGGACTTGAAGCTTGTACACATTTCATGTCTCTTGAAACTGAAAATGGCAAAAAAACGAATAGCAATTCTATATATTTCGATGTCTTGAGCAATTATACCCAGCGGATATTTATGACATATAGATTTTAGTGTAAGCCATTAACACTTCATCAACCCAAATTATTCATAGATGATTCTGTATGAATAATTTGGGTTTATCTTTGCGCCATGATTTTTGACAAGAAAAATAAATCCAACCCCGAATTAATCCATATTTATCGAGAGCTTTTACTCCCTCGAATGATAGAAGACAAGATGCTGATTCTTCTTCGCCAAGGACGCATTAGTAAGTGGTTTAGTGGCATAGGACAAGAAGCTGTAGCTGTGGGTTGCACCTTAGCCCTCGATTCGGATGAATATATTATGCCTATGCATAGAAACCTGGGAGTATTCACTGGTCGCAAAATGCCTTTAGACAAACTCTTTATTCAATGGCAAGGCAGAAAAGAAGGTTACAGCAAAGGACGCGAAAGAAGCTTTCATTTTGGCAGTAACGAACATCACATCTGTGGCATGATTTCTCACCTGGGTCCACAGTTGGCCATAGCTGATGGCATTGCCTTAGCACACAAACTAAGAAAGGAAAATAAAGTATCCCTTGCTTTTAGCGGGGATGGAGCCACCAGCGAAGGTGATTTTCACGAAGCCTTGAATGTAGCAGCAGTATGGGGCCTCCCAGTAATTTTTGTGGTAGAAAATAATGGATATGGATTAAGCACCCCAAGTAGTGAACAATTCATTTGCGAACAGATTGCTGACAAAGGCAAAGGCTATGGAATGAAGGCAATCACCATTGATGGTAATAATATTTTAGAAGTTTACCACCAAATTAAAGAAGCAAAAGCTTATTGTATTAAAGAGCAAAAGCCAATATTAGTTGAGTGCATGACTTTTCGTATGCGTGGACATGAAGAAGCAAGTGGCGTAAAATACGTACCACCTGAATTGTTCGACATTTGGGCGAAGAAAGATCCTTTAATGAATTATGAAAATTATTTACTTGCCTCAAAAATTGTCACTGAACAAGACATTCAAACAATCAGAGATGAATTTAAACATTATATAGAAGACAGTCTTGAAAGAGGTTTTGCGGCACAACCCATAGTACCCAACACTCAAGAAGAATTGCAAGATATCTATGCCACTTATCAAAGCTCTACCACATCGGGCTTAGATCAAATGCCTAAGAAAGAAATGAAATTAATTCATGCGATCAGTGAAGGTATTGACGAGGCCATGAAACGATTTCCGCAATTAGTTTTAATGGGTCAAGACATAGCTGGGTATGGAGGCGCCTTTAAAGTAACTGAAGGATTGATGGACAAATACGGCAAAGATCGTGTGCGTAATACGCCTTTGTGTGAAAGTGCCATCATTGGTGCGGCTTTAGGTTTATCGATCAAAGGATTTAAGTCTATGATGGAAATGCAGTTTTCTGATTTCGTGACAGTGGGCTTTAATCAGATCATTAACAACCTTGCCAAAATTCATTATCGCTGGGGACAAAATGCCGATGTAGTAGTACGTATGCCAACAGGGGGCGGCGTAGGTGCTGGACCTTTCCATTCGCAAAGTACAGAAGCTTGGTTTACCCATACACCAGGATTGAAAGTCGTATACCCTTCTACGCCGGAAGATGCCAAAGGTTTAATGATATCTTCTTTCGAAGACCCCAACCCTATTTTATTTTTTGAACATAAAGCTTTATATCGAAGTGTGGGCGGCCTAGTACCAGAAGGCTACTACACCATTGAAATAGGCAAAGCCAAACAAGTACAATCTGGCGACGACCTTAGTATCATTACTTATGGAAGCGGGGTGCATTGGGCTTTAGAATATGCTACGCAGCATCCAGATATTTCTATAAACATACTAGATTTACGTACCTTATTGCCATTAGATTATGAAGCCATCCGGGCTTGTGTAAAAAGCACAGGTAAGGTATTGATTTTGCATGAGGACACTTTAAATGGAGGTTTAGGTGGTGAAATTTCGGCATGGATCAACGAGCATTGCTTCGAATATTTGGATGCCCCTGTGATGCGTTGCGCGAGCTTAGACACACCTGTGCCTTTTGCCATTGAGCTTGAACAAAATTTCATGGCTAAAAGCAGGTTAGATGAATATATTCAAAAATTGATACGTTATTAAAAAAGTATTATTTTTTGTCACCAGCGTCAACCTATACTTCAGCGCAATTGCGTCGCACACTTCGAGGACACGTACTTTTTTCAGCAAGGCTACAACAAATTTATTATAGAATGAACCATTAAATTATACTGCGTCATGTCAACAACCAACACCGAACTTGCCAATCGATTACGAGAAGTATTATTGAATGGAAAATGGATTGCCAATACAAACTTCAAAGAACAAATATCAAGTATTCATTGGCAACAAGCTATTCAGCAGATTGAAAATTTAAACACCATTGCCCTATTAACCTATCACATCAACTATTATCTCGAAGGACTCATTCAGGTATTTAATGGAGGCGATCTTGAAATTAAAGATAAATACAGTTTTGACCTTCCCGCTATTCAATCGGCCACTGATTGGGATAATTTGGTAAAGGCATTTATCAATCATGCTGAAATATTTGCAACGCAAGTTGAGCAAATGCCTAACGACTTATTAGACAAGCCTTTTGTTGACGAAAAATATGGCAGCTATTTAAGAAACATTGAAGGGGTGATTGAACATAGTTATTATCATTTAGGTCAGGTTTCGTTAATTCAAAAAATGTTGACCAACACAAACATACATCCATCGGCACAGGATAGTAACGGATAGCTCCAAACGGCTTTGCGTTGGGACTAGCAGTGAATAGCCTGCCTGAAAGTTACATAGTGCAGACACATCATGCCCCAAAAAAGAAAAATTTTTTAGTTTAAAT
>JAGNOY010000096.1 GCA_017989935.1 Chitinophagaceae bacterium | reverse complement strand
TTATTCATCTGATACGCTTATGTGTCGCACTTATCAAAATGCGTTGAGATGGTACTTTATCGGATGCGTCAGACGTATAGTTCATTATGTTGTGACTTTTAGTCAAGACGTTACACACTGCAAAGGCGATGTCTATAACTTTGAAAATATATCACTTACTCGAGACACAAATATCTGTCGGAGCTACACCACAGCTACAGGATGTGACAGCACTTACTGCTTGCATTTGACCTTCCGTGATACTTCAAGCGTAAAAGAAACCCAGAAAATATGCGAAGGAAATTCCTACACTTTCGAAGGACAAAGCTATTCATCTGATACGCTCGTTTGTCGCACTTATCAGAATGCGTTGGGCTGTGATTCCACACGCTGCCTCAACTTGCAAGTCGAGCGACTCACAGCGGTGGGTTATCCACAAGACACGATACTGAATTTAGGTGAAACATTGCGACTTTGGGTACAAGCAAACGCCACCGACTACACGGCGCAATGGCTGCCAGCATCGGGACTGAACTGTGATACTTGTCTTGCACAGACAGTTCAGCCAGTAGGCACGAGCATCTACGAAGTGGTGTTGACCTCGTCTGCGGGTTGCACGAAAGTGCTACAATTCCGCGTAGAAGTGCGAGAGAATTATTTGATTTTTGCACCGACGGCATTCTCACCCAACAAAGATGGCAGCAACGATATTTTCAAGATCTTCGTCGGCAGTAGCGTCAGCGAAGTTCGCAGCCTCCGCATCTACAATCGCTGGGGCGATGAAGTTTATGTCGGCGAGCACCTCACTGGCAGCGAAGGATGGAACGGAACATGGCTCGGCAAGGAGTTGGAGCAAGCTGTGTATGTGTGGTGGGCGGAGTTGGTCTTGGTCAATGGCAATGTCAAAACCATCTCTGGCGATGTAACTTTACTGCGCTGATGGAGAAGGGAAGTCACGCAAGAATTTTAATCATCAAGATTTTAAAGAGCAAAAATAAAGCAATAAAAAGCTAATTATTACAGACCTTCTAGTCCGTTGCTAATTCTTTTTAAGTCAATTTCAGCTATTTTAGCATTAAATTTCGCTAAAATGACACTGTAAAGCGCATCTTCGTAGCTGCTTTGAGCTTGTTTCATCTCTAAAGAAGTTGCCTGATTGAGGCGATAACGTTCTAAGGAAATTTGCACATTTTCTTGAGCGACTTGCACGTTTTCTTCATTCAACTTCATTACTTTCTGAGCGTTTTCGAAATTATTGAAAGCCGTCAGCAAGTTAGCGTTGATTTTTTGTTTGGTTTGTTCTAAGAAATTAGCCTTATTGATGATATTTACAGAAGATGCTTGAAGCTGCTTTTTAGAAAGACCAGCATCAAAAATAGGCACTGAGGCATTGAATCCGATAGTTGGTCCGTAGGAGCGGTTGAAAAGTTGTAAGCCAGCTTTGCTGTTATTTTGAGCGTACACATAACCTGAAGTCAGGTTGATGAGCGGCAGTTTTTGAGCATAAATTTCTTTGTGTTGTAATTTGGCAATTTCAATATTTTTTTGAGCCGTAAGAATACCGTAATTAGCACTCAGAGATTGCTCTTTCAATGCGGGCAATTCAGGTTTGTAATCTACCGCAATAGAGTCGATTACATCATAATCATCCTCAGTGTTAGAGCCAAGTATCTGATTTAGAGCTACTTTAGCTTGCTTAAGTTGAGTTTCTTGCTTTATGATATTTATCTGCTGCGTGTTATAGTCCATTTTGGCTTGTAGCAATGGTGTCTTGTCGCTGTAGCCTACATCATATTTTTTTTGAGATAAAATTACTCTTTCTAGAGAGATATTAGATAATTCTGTGGTGGCGCGCAAGTACTGCTTTTGTCGCACGATTTCGTAGTAAGCATTTAGCACTTGAGCTACGGTATTTTGAAGTTGATTTTTGACTTGGAGTTCGCCAAGCGAAGCCAAAGCCGCCAATCGATCTTTCGTGGCAAACATCTTATAACCATCAAAAACCGTCCAGTTCAACATCGCACCAATATTGAAAGCATTGATAGGCACCCAATTCTTCTTAACTTCCTGACCTGTAGTAAATTTTTGGTTGATATTGTAAATATTCAAAACATCACTCGTGCTGATATTTATTTTAGGATACATCCCTGCGGCAGCCTTATTGTCATTGATTTTTGCTATTTGCGCATCATTTTTAGCGATGATGATATCATAATTATTTTTTAAAGCTATCATCACAGCTTCCTCTGGTGTAAGCACGTCCTGTGCTTTTATACCTATTATGATGAAAGCTATATTGAAAAAAGATAATAACAATAATTTTTTAGACGTCATTCTATATTCTTTTTTAATTTTTCTGTTGACATATAAGTATACATGGCTGGTATTACGAACAAAGTGAGTATTAATGAAAATAAAATTCCACCGATGATGACGATACCCAATGATACACGACTTGTAGAGCCTGACCCTAACGCCACAGCGATAGGCACAGCTCCCAATGCCATTGCAAGACTTGTCATAAGTATTGGTCGTAATCGCATTGCTGCAGCATAAGTAACAGCCTCTAATTTTTCCATACCTTCCTTTCTTTTCTTATTGGCAAACTCTACGATCAGAATACCATTTTTGGTAACAAGACCAATGAGCATGATCATACCTATCTGACTAAAAATATTTAACGTTTGACCGAATATCCAGAGCGAAAGCAGCCCTCCTGCTAAAGCTAAAGGAACTGTAATCATAATGATAAATGGATCGATGAAGCTTTCGAACTGTGCAGCAAGTACTAAGTAGATGAGCAACAATGCTAAAATCATGGCAAATTTCGTGTTCGATGAGCTTTCTGCAAAATCTCTCGATGATCCTGAAAGATCAGTCGTAAATGATTCGTCTAAGACTGTTTTAGCGATACGATTCATTTCATCAATACCATCACCGACTGTTTTTCCAGGAGCAAGACCAGAAGAAATGGTCGCCGATTTGTAGCGATCAAAGTGGTAGAGCTGTGGCGGTTTTGCTTGTTCTTCTAAAGTGATGATATTGTCAAGAGAAATCATTTTTCCCGTATTACTCCTTACGTAAATTGCTCTCAGATCATCGGGTTTATTTCTATCATTGTAGATGGCTTGACCGATAATTTGATACTGTTTGCCGTTTTTCAAAAAGTAACCAAATCTTCGTCCACTCATTGAAAATTGTAGGGTTTGTGCCACATCTTGCGTAGAAATGCCCAATGAAGTGGCTTTATCTCTATCGAGGATAATATTTACTTCAGGTTTATTGAATTTTAGATTGACATCAGAACCCATGAAGACAGGGCTTTTCGAAACTTCATCCATGAATTTTGGAATGACAGTTTTTAATTTTTCAAAGTCAAAATTTTTTATAACATACTGTACTGGCATCCCGAATCGCGCAGTTCCTACAGAAATTGTTTGATCCTGAATGACAAATGCTTTTCCTGTATTGAACTTTGAGAAACTCTTGTTAAGATATTGAGCCACTTCATCTTGTGTTCTTTTTCGCTCATCCAAATCCTTCAGTCGGATACGCATAAAAGCAGTGTTAGTAGCTCCCGAACCAGCAAAACTAGGAGAAGTGACGCTGAGCACGATTCTTTGCTCAGGAACAGAATCTACTACAAATTCCGTGATTTTATCTACATAGTTTTGCATAGAAGTGTAAGCCGTGCCCTCTGGCGCAGTAAGCGATACGCGGAAAGCGCCTCTGTCCTCCATGGGAGCCAATTCTGACTGTAAGTTTTTTCCGATGAAATAAATCACAGCAAAACAAGATGCTACGATGAAAAATGAAATGACACGAACTTTCATGAAAGAAGTAAGCATATCTTTGTAGCCTTCATCCAAACCTTTGTAGAATGGTTCTGTAGTTTCGTAAAACCAAGAATGTTTGTGTGTTTTTTTTGAAAAAAGAACATTGAGGACTGGCGTCAATGTGAGCGAAACAAATGCTGATATCAATACAGCACCTGCAACCACAATTCCAAATTCCTTGAACAAACGCCCAACGAATCCTTGCATAAATACAATTGGAAGGAAGACTATTGCTAGGGTGATTGATGTAGAAATTACTGCAAAGAAAATTTCTTCAGAACCTTCGCGAGCAGCTCTAAATTTAGGAACACCTTTTTCTATCTTCTTGAAAATATTCTCAGTTACTACAATTCCATCATCTACGACCAGACCTGTAGCCAAAACTACAGCAAGGAGCGTAAGTACGTTGATCGTAAATCCTAAAATATACATGATGAAAAAAACTCCAATGAGCGATACCGGAATATCGAGTAAAGGTCGTAAAGCTATCAACCAATCTCTAAAAAATAAATAGACAATCAGTACGACGAGGAATATAGAAATAAGTAGAGTTTCCTTTACTTCAGTAATTGAATTTTTGATAAAAACAGAGTTGTCAAGTGCGATATTTAGTTGGATATCACTAGGAACTTCTTTTTTTATTTTTTCAAAACGTCGGTAGAATTCATCTGAGATTTCGACATAATTGGAGCCAGGTTGAGGTACTATAGCTAAAGCAACCATAGCAACACCTTTTTCTTTCAAGCTAGTTTCAAAATTTTCTGTTCCGAGAATAGCATAACCTACATCCTTGAGGCGCACAACTTCGTCTCCAACATTTTTAATAATAATATCATTAAATTCTACTTCCGTATTTATTCTTCCAAGCGTGTTGACGGTTAGTTCTGTATTTGCGCCAGCTATTTTGCCTGAAGGCAACTCTACATTCGATTTGTTTAGTGCATTTTGAACATCGATGGCAGTAAGTCCATAAGCTGCTAGTTTTTGAGGATCGAACCAAAGCCTCATTGCATAGTTTTTTTGCCCCCAAATTTGAACACTGCTTACACCAGGTATTGTCTGAAGGCGTTGCTGCAATACATTTACTGCATAATCATTCAATTCCAGTACATTTTTTGTCTTACTTTGTACAGTCATCGAGATGACGGCGTCTGAGTTAGCATCGGCTTTGGCTACGACAGGTGCTGCGTCAATATCTTGAGGCAATAATCTTAAAGCCTGAGAAACCTTATCTCTCACGTCATTTGCTGCGGTTTCTAGGTCAGCGCTTATATCAAACTCAACAGTAATGATAGAAGAACCTTGATTGCTCGCAGAAGAAATGTTGCGAATATTCTGAACACCATTGATAGCATTTTCGAGAGGTTCGGTTATTTGAGATTCGATAGTAATTGCATTGGCACCCGTATAATTGGTGCGTATGGTGATGACAGGAGGATCGATTGAAGGGTATTCCCTCACGCCTAAAAACGTATATCCAATTACGCCGAAAAGAATAATAATGATATTCATGACGATGGCGAAGACAGGACGGCTAAGACTGATTGATGGTAATCCCATTATAATTGATATTTAATTTATTTATTTACCTGATATTGTTCTTCTATTTATCTTGATAATTTTCACAGGCATACCTGGTTTTGCTTGTAGTAAACCAGTGGTCAGTATAGTGTCGCCAAACTTGAGTCCACTAATGATTTGAATTTCTGTTTCATTCCTTTCGCCAATTTCTACAGGTACGAATTTAACCATGCCACTATCGCTAACAACTACTTTACTTGCTCTATCATCAGGAATGATGCAATTGCTAGGAATCATAATAGTATTAGGTGTATTCTTTAATCTAAAGTTGACGTTGACATAAGCACCAGGTACTAAGTTTTGTGTAGGGTTTTCGATGGCAGCTCTTACAGTGAGGTTTCGAGTTGTTTCATTTATAGTTGGCTCTTTAGCGATTACTCTTGCTCTGAAATTGACGATATGATCACCTGCCACTGAGCAGGTCAATATATCTCCAATGTTGAGTACATTGCTGTATTTTTCAGGGATAGAAATATCCATTTTAAGGGCACTATTATTCTGTAGTGTCACTACGCTGGTTGTAGGAGATACATAAGCACCAAGGCTTATATTTCTGAGTCCTAACTTTCCAGTAAAAGGTGTGCGTAGTTCCGTCTTAGCGATTTGAACTTCCAAAAGATTGATATCTGCAACAATATTGTTTACAGCGTTATCGGCAGCATCATATTCGGCTTTTGATGCTCCATTGATGGCAAGAAGCTGTTCTAATCTTGATTTGTTACTTTGAGCAATAGTGAGTTGCTTCTTCAACTTAGCCAACTGAGCTTGTAATTCGGCATCATTGGTTTTTAAAATCAAAGTTCCTTTCGGAACGATAGCACCTTCCTTGATATTTAGGAAAGTAACTCTACCAGCTGCCTCAGGTTGTAAAGTGACTTGATCTTGCGCCAAAATAGTTCCATTTGCGGATACATCAATTGCTAATGATGATGGTTCTGCAATATAACCTTCGGCAACCAAGTTTTGATTTTTGCCTTTTCCTGGTGGTTGAGCTGATTTGGATGCAGCTTCAATCGACTTGTTGTATTTTACGTACGCCAAAGCACAAATGCTCAGTAATATGATTGACCAGAAAATAATCTTACCTTTTGACATAATTCTATTTTTTCTACGTGCAAGCTAATGATAAGTAAGTAAATCGAAACTTAACCCAATTTATACTTGATTGATAATGCACAATTTCCTACCTCTAATTTATTAATGAACTCAAATGTGTAGTTGTTCAAAATAAAATTTAAACTATTCGACGAGAGACTTTAATAATTCTAAAGATTTGAAAATGCTGTGTACTTTTTCATTAATTAAAATAAGATGTTTGTCCGATTGTTTCAATAAAAACCCATTAATTCTACCTTTAGTACTTATGTTTTTCATAAGTATCTGAAAATGAGGTGTTTCGTAATATCTCGCTTGAGGGTTGCTGATGAAGTAACATCTCAGTTTTCCATTCTTCAAAATCACTCTTTCGAAACCTAAACGCTTAGAAATCCAACGCAAGCGCAAGCCATCAAATAGTGTTTTTACTTGAGGAGGGATCTTGCCGAACCTATCTTTCAACTTTTCAGCATAGATTTTAAGCTCTTCTTCATTTAGCAAAGAGTCAAGTTCGGTATATAAGCTCAATCGTTCTTGCGAATTTTCAACATATTCGTTAGGAATGAGCATTTCGACATCTACCTCTATTTGCACTTCACGAACAAAGTTTTGTTCTTTATCGAGATTTTCGTTGAACACTTCTTTGAATGTCGTTTCTTTCAATTCGATAATGGCTTCTTCCAGAATTTTTTGATAAGTTTCAAATCCAATTTCTGTAATAAAACCACTTTGCTCTCCTC